>NZ_LIRK01000423.1 GCF_001419765.1 Streptomyces torulosus | reverse complement strand
GCCCCTGCTTTTCCAGGGGCGCGAGGAACTGCGCGAGAAACCCCCACCCACACCCGCCACAAACCACGCGCACCCCCGAGCTACTGGGCGCCCCGCGTTTGGTCAGCCGCGCTGACGTCCGTAGAATTCCGCGTTCGGTGACGGGCGCGAGTCGGCGCGCCGCGGGTGATCAGGGAAACGGCAGCGCGATGACGGTGACAGAGGACGGCCCGGCGACCACGGACGAGGCCGTGTACGGCCCCGGTATCGACCCCGAGCGGCTCGCCGTCTGCCTCAGCGTGCTCGAGGAACTCGACACGCTGGACGTCGACCACCCGGACGCGATCACGGTGCGCCGCGCCACCGCCGCGATCTACCGCACGGTGAAGCAGCGCCGCCGCCAGGAGCGCCGCGCCGCGAAGACCGCCCATGACAAGGCGGTCACCGAGGCCACCGCCACCGGCTCCGCCCAGCGCATCGACGACGAGACCGAGGGCATCCTGCCGTCGTCGGTGACCGATGAGGGACAGATCGCGGGGATACTCCAGCGCCCGCGCTCCTGCTACGTCTGCAAGGCCCGCTACGTCGAGGTCGACTACTTCTACCACCAGCTCTGCCAGGACTGCGCCGCCGAGAACCGCGCCCGCCGTGACGCCCGCGCCGACCTCACCGGCAAGCGCGCCCTGCTCACCGGCGGCCGCGCCAAGATCGGCATGTACATCGCCCTGCGGCTGCTGCGGGACGGCGCGCACACCACGATCACCACCCGGTTCCCGAAGGACGCGATCCGCCGCTTCAAGGCGATGGACGACTCCGCGGACTGGATGCACCGCCTGGAGGTCGTCGGCATCGACCTGCGCGACCCCGCCCAGGTCGTCGCGCTCGCCGACCAGGTCACCGACGCGGGCCCCCTCGACATCCTCATCAACAACGCGACGCAGACCGTGCGCCGGCTGCCCTCCGCCTACGCCGCCCTGGTCGAGGGCGAGAGCGCCCCGCTGCCCGCCGGGGAACTGCCCGCCCACCATGTCATCGGCGCCTTCAACTCCGGCGCGGTGGACCGGCTGACGGGACCGGCCGAGCTTCCCGTCGGCACCAGCGGTCTCGACGCGCAGCGCGTCGCCGACCTCGCGCTGGTCGCGGGCAACGCCAGTGTCGCCCGGCACCTCGACGGCACCGCCATCGACGCCGGCGGGCTCGTCCCCGACGTGGTGGACAGCAACACCTGGGTGCAGACCATCGAGCAGATCTCCCCGGTGGAGCTGCTGGAGACCCAGCTGTGCAACTACACCGCGCCGTTCATCCTCATCAGCAAGCTCCGCCCGGCCATGGCCGACGCCGCTCGGAAGGCGCCGAGCGGACGCGCGTACGTGGTGAACGTCTCCGCGATGGAGGGCGTCTTCGGCCGCGGCTACAAGGGTGCCGGCCACCCGAACACCAACGCCGCCAAGGCCGCGATGAACATGGTGACGCGGACCAGCGCCCAGGAGATGTTCCAGACCGACGGCATCCTCATGACCTCGGTCGACACCGGCTGGATCACCGACGAGCGTCCCCACTTCGACAAGCTCCGCCTCGCCGAGGAGGGCTTCCACGCCCCGCTCGACCTCGTCGACGGCGCGGCCCGCGTCTACGACCCGGTCGTCCGCGGCGAGCAGGGCGAGGACCTGTACGGCGTCTTCCTGAAGGACTACGCGCCCGGCAAGTGGTGAGACGCCCTCGCCCGGTCCGACACCAGCTCCAGCACCGTCCGCCAGTCCTCTAGAACACCGGCGTCCACCCCTGGGGTGCGGCCCGCCTCGTGCGCGTCCCGCAGTGTCAGCACGTCCTCCATCAGGGCCGCGTCGGCCCAGCCGCCCGCGTGCATGCGCACGAGGTCGTCGGGGCCGAGGGCGTGCAGGCGTACGAGACGGGCGACCCGCTCGCCGAGCAGGGGGCGCACCGCGTCGGCGGCCAGGTCGGCGTGGCCGGTGTCGTCACCCGGACGGAGCAGACGGCCGAGGGTGTGCACCAGGCCGGCCACCTGGAGTTCCTTGTCGGCCGGCCGTGCCCGGCGCAGCACCGCGGCGGTGCGCAGGGCGTGCTCGTGCTGATCTCCCGGACCGCCCGGACCACCTGGGCCGCCAGGGAAGCCGGGCGCGTCCCTGGCACCTCGGCACGCGTACAGCAGATCCATCAGCTCGTCGATGCCGCGCAGCTCCATGCGTCGGTCCTCCCGAGTCCGCCCGCGAGAAATGCCGTTGCGACACAGGAGCAGATCATGGTCGGCTTGCTATTCGGCCAACGGGACCTGAACTGCGTGCCGAAGGCAGCGATCCGCTGGAGCCGTGGTGGAGCGCGGAGTTCAGGAACTAGACCGATCGGGTGGTAGCAAAACGTAATGGAACAGGGCGAATCGCCGGACGGTGGCCCGCTGAACGCGGAATGACTCAAGACAGTTACCTCGTGTTTTCAGCCCCATCGAGCAGGCACCCGCTCATTTGGTTACTCTGTACCGGACGGACAGCCTTATATGGGTTCCACCCACACCCACGGTCCGTCCCGGGACAAGCCGGTCACCACGGCCTGCTCTCACCCAAATGAATCCGGCGCCACCGCGTCCGAACTGACCTCGACTCAGACCCGAGCGGATGTCAGGCGAGCAGCGGCAGGCTGGGCCGACGTCCCGAGGGTGACCCGACACATAAGGAGTGCGCGGTGACACCAGAGAAGACGAATCGCGATCAGCGCCCCAAGGAACGCACCGAAGGCGCCGGCCGGACGAAGAAGGAGCTCGGCAGCCTCGACGTGTGGGCCAGGTCCGCCCCCATCCGGCTCGCGGGCTACGAGGACGACCTCGCCGAGCCCCACATCCTGCCCAGCGTGGACTGACCCCTCAGCGCCATCGCGATCGCCGTCTGCATGGGCGTGCCAGACTCACGCCCATGCAGATCAGAGAAGCCACCGCCGAGGACTGGCCGCGGATCTGGCCGTTCTGGCACCGCGTAGTCGCCGCCGGCGAGACCTACACCTGGGACCCGGACACCTCCGAGGAAGCCGCCCGCGCCCTCTGGATGGCCCCCACCAAGCGTGTGTTCGTCATCGAGGACGGCACCGGGGCGGTCGTCGGCTCCGCCTTCCTCACACCCAACTACGGTGGTCCCGCCGCCCGGATCGCCAACGCCGGCTTCATGGTCGACCCCGAGCACGGCGGCCGGGGCATCGGCCGCGCGCTCGCCGAGCACGTCCTGGCCGCGGCCAAGGCCGACGGCTACCGGGGAATGGTCTTCAACGCCGTCGTCGAGACCAACCCGGCCGTCCGTCTGTGGACCTCCCTCGGCTTCACCGTCCTGGGCACCGTGCCCGACGCCTTCGAGCACCCTCGGGACGGCAGAGTGGGGCTGCACATCATGTACCGGGCCCTCTAGGGACTGCCATGCATGGGGTCGCCCCTGGACCGCCGTGTACGGGGCCGCCCAGGGAACGCCACGCACCGGGCCTCCGGACGCGCGTCGGCCGGAGGCTGTCTCGGCCCCCGTCAGTCGAGCGGCGCCGTTCGCCGCCACGGGTGCAGCTCCTGCAACTGCTCCGCCACGGCGAGGAGTTCGAGCTCGGAGCCGGGGCGGCCCACCAGCTGCACCGCGCAGGGGGCGCCCGACGGCAGCGTGCCGAACGGCACCGACATCGCCGGCCAGCCCGTCAGGTTCCACGGCGGGGTGAGCGGCGAGCAGTTCGTGTTCACCAGCAGATTGCGCAGCCACCCCCGCTCGTGCCAGGGCGCGGCGGCCGGCCCGCGCCGGGCGAGCGTCGGCGTGAGCAGCACCTCGTGCTCGGCGAAGAACGGCTCCATCCGCCGACGCAGTTGCTCCCGACGGTCGCCCGCCCGGACGCCCTTCAGGAAGCGGCGCCCCACCGCGGCGTGCACTCGGGTGCGCCGGGTCAGCAGCGCCGGGTCGAGACCCTCGGCGTCCACCGCCGTCCCCGCCGTCCAGTGCGCCAGCGACGTCGTGCCCAGCCAGAGCGGATACGGCGGGTCGGCGGGCCGCACCCGGTGGCCCGCCCCGGCCAGCGACTCTGCCGCCCGGCGCGCGGTATCGGCGTACGGGCGCGTCACGGTCACCCCCACCAGGGGACTGCGCACGGAGAGGGCGATGCTGCGGGGCGAGAAGGAGGGGGCCGGTTCGCCGGGGTCCGTGCCCGCGAGGACCCGGAACATCAGCCGGGCGTCCTCGACGGTCGTCGCGAGCGGGCCGTTCTCCGACATGCCGAACCAGTCGCCGTGCCCGATGTCCGCAGGGACGACACCGAAGCCCGGCTTCAGCCCTATCAGGCCGCAGTGGGCGGCCGGTATGCGTAGCGAGCCCATCCCGTCGTTGCCGAGCGCGATCGGCACCAGGCCGGCGGCGACCGCCGCCGCGCTCCCGCCGGACGAGCCACCGGTGGTCCGGGTGAGGTCCCAGGGGTTGCGAGCGGTGCCGTGCACCCCGTCGGTCGTACCGAAGACACACAGCTCGGGCACGTTCGTCAGGCCCACGACCACCGCGCCCGCCGCGCGCAGCCGGGCCACTGTCACATGGTCCGCGGCGGCCGGGCCGTCCGGTGTGGCCGCCGACCCGTTGCGCGTGGCCTCGCCCCGCACCGCGAGGTTGTCCTTGACCGCCACCGGAACCCCGGCCAGCGGCAGTCCGCCCAGGTCGGCGCGGGCCGCCACCTCGTCCGCCTCGGCCGGCGCCGCCTCCGCCCGGACGGTACGGAACGCGCCGATCCGCCCGTCCAGCGACGCGATCCGCGCGAGATGCTCCGCCACCACCTCGCGCGGCGTCACCCGCTTCTCCCGTACGGCGGCGGCGATCTCGGCGGCGGTCCGGCCGACCCAGCTGGTCACGGGGGCTCCCTGTCGATCTGGTGTGCGTGGGAGCACTGTGCCCCCTGGGGCGGCGCCGCGTCGAGAGCCATGACCAGGGATCCCCTCGGCATCGACCAGTCATCCGATCACCCGTCCCAACTCCCTTGCGCGACAGCCCCATTGACAGGTGGGGGAAACGCTTCGAGGATGCAGACATCCGATGCCTTCAGGCTGCCTGTGAGGTGGAGCGGTATGGCATGGTCCAGAGTGGTCGGTGTCCTGGTCGGACTGGTGCTGATCGCGGCGCCCGTGCCCGCGGTGGCCCGGACGGCGGCCGGACCCCCGACCACGGTGCCCGCCCTGTCCGACTGGACGGCCGGGCAGGGGAGTTACGTCTTCGGCTCCGGCAGCCGCATCGTGGCCGGGGACCAGGAGGCCGTCGACGTGGCCCGGACCCTCGCCGACGACCTGCACGCCGCCGGCCGCGGCACCGTCCCCGTCGTCCGGGGCGGCGCACGGACCGGCGACATCGTTGTCGGCGTCGACGCCTCACGCGCGGCACTCGGCGCCGAGGGCTACGAACTGCGCGCGGACCGGCGCCTGTCGATCACCGGGCGGACCGGCACGGGTGCCTTCTACGGCACCCGCACCCTGCTGCAGCTCCTCGCCCGGGGCGACCGCGTGCCCGCCGGTCGCACCGTCGACGTGCCCCGCTACGCGGAACGCGGCGTCGGCGTCTGCGCCTGCTACATCCACATCTCCACCGAGTGGCTGGAGAACCTGGTCCGCGACATGGCGTACCACAAGCTCAACCAGCTCCTGCTGGAACTGAAGGTCAGGAGCGACGCCCACCCCGAGGCCAACACCTGGGGCTACTACACCAAGGACGAGATCCGCCGCCTCGTCGCCCTCGGCGAGAAGTACCACGTCGAGATCGTCCCGGAGATCAACTCCCCGGGGCACATGGACCCCTGGATCGAGAACCGCCCCGATCTCCAGCTCACCGACTCCGACGGCAGGAAACAGCTCTCCCGGCTCGACATCACCACGCCCGAGGCGTTCGCCTACTACACCTCCCTGATGGACGAGTACGCGGAGGTCTTCACCTCCACCTCCTGGCACATGGGCGCCGACGAGTACATGCTGGGCTCCGACTTCGCCAAGTACCCCCAGGTCCTCGCCTACGCGCGCCAGAAGTACGGGGCCAACGCCACCCCACAGGACGCCTTCGTCGACTTCGTCAACCGCGTCCAGGCCCACGCCGCCGCCCGGGGCAGGACGCTGCGCATCTGGAACGACGGGCTCACCGGCGCCAACACCGTCCCGGTCGCGGCGGGCACGACCGTCGAGCACTGGCTGGACGTGGCCGTGAAACCGAGCCGGCTGATCGCCGACGGCCACCCGGTGATGAACGCCGCCTACTCCCTCTACCTGGTCCGCGGCGGCTTCCACACGGACACCGGCAGCCTGTACGAACAGGGCTGGGACCCGCGCGTCTTCGAGGGGGAGCGGCTCGCCTCACCCGAGGGCGTCACCGGCGCCAAGATCAGCCTCTGGCCCGACAACGGACGCGGGGAGACGGAGAACGAGGTCGCGGTCGCGGCCGACCCGGCCCTCCGGCACCTCGCCCAGGCCACCTGGGGCGCACCCCGCCCCGACCCGACGTACGCCGGGTTCACCGCCCGCGCCGCCGCGGTCGGCCACGCGCCGGGGTGGCGGGACCTGACCCGCGTACCGGTCCCCGACGGGACCTACACCTTCCGCAGCGGAGCCACGGCCGCCGCGTACGCGCTGCGCCGCACCCCGGACGGCTACGTCACCCTCGCCTCCACCACCACCGGCAGATGCCTGGAGACACGCGGTGGCAGGCTCACCCTCAACGTCCCGCTGGAGCCCGGCAGCGCGGTCACCGAGGAGCCGTGCGCCGCCGGCAACACCCTCCAGCGCTGGCAGCTGGAGCCGGCGGCCGGCGGCTACGCGCTCGTCAACGCCATCACCCGGATGGCCGTGCACATCACCGCCGACGGGCGGCTCACGCAGTACCCGCCGGACCAACGGCCCGCGGCCGTCTGGCAGCCGGTCTCCCGCTGAACCGACCCGAGGAGCTCCCACCCCCATGTGCCGAGGACATCCGGCACGGCCGGCAGATCGAGCGTTGCGTCGTGGAGGCGCAGCGGGCCGGCGCCTGGACCCGGGTCGCCACCGCCGGCACGGTCGGGGCGAGCCGCATCCTGCCGCTGCCGACGCCCATACGGGCGCGGCGCCGGCGGATCCGGGTGACGAGCACGCGGCAGCCCGCGCGGATCGCCGAGTTCGGGCTCTACCGGTCGCGGCCGTGACCGGCCCTACCGGTCCCGGACCGCCGGCACGGCCAGCCGTGTCGGCGGCATGAACTCCCGTACATACGTCCGCTCCCAGCAGGCACCCGTCGCCCGCAGCTCCCGCCACGTCGTGTAGCGGTAGCGGAAGAGACGGGCGCGGACGAAGCGCGGCGGGGTGTCGGCGGGGAAGGGGGACCGGCGCAGCAGCCGCAGGGTGTCGCGGTCGTTCTCCAGGAGACGTTCCACCAGGCCGCCGAACCAGGGATGCGCGTACGCCGGGGAGAGCGCCGCGAACCACATCAGCCAGTCCAGCCGCAGGTGGTACGGGGCGAACTGGCGGGGCCAGCGCCGAGGGTCACCCGGCTTGCCCCGGAACTCGTACTCCAGCCAGCCCGCGTCCTCGCGCGGCACCTCGTCCGCCGTCCCCTCCACCACCACCTCGTACCGGACGCGGCTCACACTGCCGAAGGCCCCGTAGGTGTTGACCAGGTGCAGCGGGTCGAAGGAGCGGTTCATCACCTGGCGGCGGGAGACCATGTTGCGCACCGGGTGGTAGCTGAGCCAGAGGACCAGCGCGGTCATGGCGAGGACGACGATCTCGTACCACAGGGGCGCGCCGGGGGCGTCGGGCGCGCCGGTGCCGAGGTCGACCGCCGACAGGGCCAGCACGATGGTGATCCAGTTCAGCCAGCTGAAGTTGCCGGACAGCACCAGCCACAGCTGGGTCAGGATCATCAGCGAGGCGGCGGCCGTCGCCACCGGCTGCGGGGTGAACAGCAGGAACGGGACGACCAGCTGGGTGACGTGGTTGGCGGCCACCTCGACCCGGTGGAGCGGCTTCGGCAGGCGGTGGAAGAACCAGCTCAGCGGTCCGGGCATCGGCTGTGTCTCGTGGTGGTGGTAGAGGCAGGTCAGCTTCCGCCAGCACTCGTCGCCGCGCATCTTGATCAGGCCCGCGCCGAACTCCACCCGGAACAGCACCCAGCGCAGCAGGAACAGCACGACGATCGGCGGTGCCACCTCGTCGTTGCCCAGGAACACCGCGAGGAAGCCGACCTCCAGGAGCAGTGACTCCCAGCCGAACGCGTACCAGGTCTGGCCGACGTTCACGATCGACAGGTACATCACCCACGGCACCAGCCACAGCAGCATGCCGCCCCACAGGGGCAGCAGCGAGTCCGCCCCGGCGACGAGCGCCACCGACACCGCGCAGCCCGCCCACGCCCACGCGGCGAAGAACCGGTCCGAGTAGTGGAGGTGGAACACGCTCGGTGACCGCCGCCAGGGCATCCGTGCGACGAAACGGGGGATCGGCAGCATCCCCCGCTCCCCGAGCAGCGCCCGGAACTGAAGGGCCGCCCCCAGAAAGGCCACCAGGTAGATCACGGCGAGGGAGCGCTGGAAGAGCAGCCGGCCGAGCCAGTAGTCGGGTGCGGTGAACCAGTCCATGGCTGTCGCGCTCCTGGGTCGCGCGCCGGAACAGGGGCGGTACCGACACTAGCGATCGGATCCGGACGGCTGAAACAGGACAGCCCGTCCCCACTCGAATAATCGGGCAAACCCTGGCAAAGTGGCCACATGGTTGATCGGGGAGCGAGTGAGCTGCCGCTGCCGGACGATTGGCTCGCCCACCCGGACCCCGTCCTGGCGCTCAATCTCATGGGCAGCTTCGACTGGGACCTCGACGCCGGCGTGATGCACATGGACGCCACGGCCCACGAGGTCTTCGACCTGCGCCCCGACGAGTACGACGGCAAGCCCGAGAGTCTGACCGTCCGGGTCCCCCCGGTGGAGGGCCGCAAGCTCGACACCCTGGTGTCCCAGGCCCTCAAGGACGGCAGCGAGAACTACGGCGCCTACTTCCGTATCCGGCTGCGCGACGGAACCCCCCGCTGGACCCACACCCAGGGTTACATCCGCCGCGACGAGACCGGCCGCCCGTACCGGGTCATCGGCATCGTCCGCGACGCCACCCGCGAACTGCGGGAGATCAGTGCCCGCACGGAGCAGGCGACCCTGGACGAGGCCCGCCGCAGACGCACCGACGTCGTACAGGTCATCACCGCCGCCCTGGCCCACGCCCGCACCGTCCAGGACGTGATCGACGTCCTGGAGGACACCGACGGCATCACCCACCTCGGCGCGACCAGCCTCGTCATGGGCCTGGTCGAGGCCGGCCGCATCCGGATGATCGCCGCCGGCCCCCGGGCCAGCTACGTACCCGGCACCCGGATCACCCGCCTCGACGTGAAGTACCCGATGAACGAGGTCGTACGGAGCCTCGCACCGCACTTCATCGAGTCACCGGAGGAGTTCGCCGAGTCGTATCCGCTGCTCTGGCCGCACATCACCGACCTCCAGATCACCTCGGCCGCCTATCTGCCCCTGATCGTGCAGGCCCGGCCCATCGGCGCCATGGGACTGCTCTACAACGACCGCAGAGGCTTCACCCGCGAGGAACGCGACGTCCTCGTGGCGCTCGGCAGCAGCATCGCCCAGAGCCTCCAGCGGGCCATGTTCTACGAGGGGGAGAAGGACCTCGCGGAAGGCCTCCAGCAGGCCATGCTGCCCCGGTCCATCCCCAGCGTGCCCGGCGCCGACATCGCCGTCCGCTACCGGGCCGCGTCGTTCGGCGGCTCCCTCGGCCGGGACATCGGCGGCGACTGGTACGACCTCGTCCCCCTGCCCGGCGGCCGCGTCGGCGCGGTCATCGGCGACGTCCAGGGCCACGACACCCATGCCGCCGCCGTCATGGGCCAGCTGCGCATCGTCCTCAAGGCGTACGCCACCGAGGGCCACACCCCGGCCACCGTGATGTCCCGCGCCTCCGCCTTCCTCCACGAACTCGACACCGACCGCTTCGCCACGTGCCTGTACGCGGAGGCCGACCTGTCCACCGGAGTGGTCCAGATCGTCCGGGCCGGACACATCGACCCCCTCATCCGGGCGCCCGACGGCGGCTGCCGCCGGGTCACCGTCGACGGCGGCCTGCCGCTCGGGCTGTCGGCCGAGTTCGGGGGCCTGGAGTACCCCGTGAGCACGATCGAGCTGGACCCCGGGGACACGTTGCTGCTCTGCACGGACGGCCTCATCGAACAGCCCGGCGCCGACCTCGACGACGGCATGCTCACGCTGCAGGCGCTGATCACCACCGGCCCCGACGACGTCGACGACCTCGCCGACCGGCTCATCGACGTGGCGGAGGAACGCGGTGGCGACGACGACGTGGCCCTGNNGGCGCTCACCGAGGCCCGGCACATGATCGGGGCGGCCGTCCGCACGTGGGGCGCGCGGGAGCGGGCCGACGAGATCGAGCTCGTCGCCGACGAGCTGATCACCAACGCGCTCATGCACACGGAGGGCTCCGCGATCGTGACGCTCCGGGCGCTGACCGGCACGGAACGGCGACTGAGGGTGGAGGTCGAGGACTCCTCCAGCGCGCTGCCGCGCCGCCGGGAGGCGGGGGAGTCGGGTGTCTCGGGGCGGGGGCTGCTGCTGGTG
>NZ_LIRK01000422.1 GCF_001419765.1 Streptomyces torulosus | reverse complement strand
GGGAAGAGAACAGAGGGAGGAAGGGGCCGGGGCGGCGGTGGCCCGGCCCCCAGGGGTGCGAAACGGACGGCGCGGGGGTCAGCCCTTCACCGCGCCCTGCATGATGCCGCCGACGATCTGCTTGCCGAAGACCGCGAAGACCAGCAGCAGCGGCAGTGTGCTGAGCAGCGCGCCCGCCATGATCAGGGCCTGGTCGGGGGTGTAGCCCCGGCCCAGACCGGCGACCGCGACCTGCACGGTCGGGTTGCCCAGCTGGGTCAGGACGAGGAACGGCCAGAGGAAGTCGTTCCAGGTCTGGACGAACATCAGCATGCCCAGCACGGCCATCGCGGGCCGCGCGGCGGGGAAGACCACGTGCCAGACCACCCGCCAGCTGCTCGCGCCGTCGACGCGGGCCGCCTCGATGATCTCGTCGGGCAGCGCCTGGAGCAGGTACTGCCGCATGAAGAACACACCGAACGCGCTGACCAGCGACGGCAGGATGACCGCCTGGAGCTGGTCCGTCCAGTCGAGCTTGGCGACCATCATGTACAGCGGGATCACCTGGAGCTGCGGCGGCACCATCATCGTGCCGATCACGATCAGCATCAGCGCGCCACGGCCCCTGAACTTCAGCTTGGCGAAGGCGAACCCGGCGATCGTCGACAGGAAGACGATGGTCAGCGAGGAGACGCCCGCCACGATCGTGGTGTTGAGGAACGCCTCGCCGAGGTTGGCGTCCTTCCAGGCCACTTCGATCTTGTCGAAGAGGTTCGCGCCGAACCAGAACGGCGGCGGGGTCTCCGCCAGTCGCGCGTTGTCACGGGAGGCGGCGACCGCCGTCCAGAACAGCGGGAACAGCGAGATCAGGGTGAACCCGATGAGGATGATGTAGGCGACGGGCCCGGCGTGGTGCTGGCCGCCCGCCCGCGCGGCCTTCGGCCCGCGCCTGCGCCCGCCGTTCCGGGGCGGCTCGGGCGCCGCGTCGGCCGGGGGCTTGGTGATTGTCGTCGTCACGGCCGGTCTCCTAACTACTGGCGCGCAGCCGGCGCGAGATGACGTAGTTGATGATTCCGACCACGATGAGGATCAGGAACATCGTCCAGGCGATGGCGGAGGCACGGCCCAGGTGCTGGTTCACCCAGCCCTGCTCGTACAGGTAGAGGCCGAGCGTCTGGAACTGGTGCTGGGATCCCCCGGACGCGCCCTTGTTGGCGTCGAACAGCAGGGGCTCGGCGAAGAGCTGCGAGGCACCGATGGTCGAGACGACGCAGGTGAACAGGATGGTCGGGCGCAGCGACGGCAGCGTCACATGGAGGAACTGCTTCCAGCGGCTCGCGCCGTCGAGGGCCGCCGACTCGTACAGGTCCTGCGGGATCGCCTGCATCGCGGCCAGGTAGATCAGCGCGTTGTAGCCGGTCCAGCGCCAGATGACGATGGTCGACACGGCGATCTTCGAGTACCAGGTGCCGTTCTGCCAGTCGATCTGGTCGACGCCGAACAGCCCCAGGAACCAGTTGATCATTCCGTAGTCACGGCCGAAGAGCAGCACGAACACCAGGGTGGCGGCGGCGATCGACGTGGCGTACGGGGCGAGCATCACGACCCGGTAGAAGGTCGAGGCGCGGAGCTTGTAGTTGAGGATGTGCGCGATGCCCAGCGCCATCATCAGCTGCGGGACGGTCGAGATGACCCCGATGATCAGGGTGTTCTTCGCCGCGTTCCAGAAGAACTCGTCGTCGAAGATGCGGGTGAAGTTGCGCAGCCCCACCCAGCTCATGTCGGTGGGGGCGGTCAGCTCCACCGCGTGCAGCGAGGCCCAGCCGGTGTAGAGCAGCGGGAACAGGCCGAACGCGACGAACAGCAGGAAGAAGGGCGAGACGAAGGCGTACGGGCTCCAGCGCACGTCCCGTTGCCAGCGGCGGGACAGCCGGGCCCGGCGACGCTCCTCGGTCGCGGACTCGGCGGGCGGGCGGGCCGGGGCCGCGCCCCCCTTGACGGGGGGCGCGGCGGCGTCGTGCCGTGTGGGCATACCGGTCACTTGTCCAGTGCGTTGTCGATGGTCTTGACGGCGTTCTTCCACGCCTCCGCGGCCGACTTGCCCTGGGCCACGAGGATCACGCCGTTGTCGGTCAGACCCTGCTGGATGATCTGGTCCTTCGGGCCGATCGTCTGCACGGGGATGTTCTTGGCGGCCTCGGCGAAGATCGTGCCGATCGGCGCGTCACCGGTCATGTCGTTCTTCGCGTCCTTGACCGCGGCCGAGTCGTAGGCGGCCGGGGTGCTGGGGAAGCTGCCCTGTACGGCGAAGAGCTTCGCCTGCTGCTCGGGAGCCGTCAACCAGGCGGCCAGCTTCGCGGCCTCCTCGGCGTTCTTGCCGTTCTTCGGCACGGACAGGAAGGAGCCGCCCCAGTTGCCGGACTTCGGGGCCTGGGCGATCTCCCACTTGCCGGCCGCCTCGGGCTTCGACTTGCCCTTGATGTAGCCGAGCATCCACGGCGGGCAGGACATCGCGGCGAACTTGCTGTTGGCGATCGTGGTGTCCCAGGCGGGCTGGAACTGCGTCTGGTTGCCGACCAGCCCGTCCTTCGCTGCCTTGGCCGTGAGGTCGAAGGCGGCCTTGACGGCCGGGTTCGTCTTGTAGATGACCTCACCGGAGGAGTCGTAGAACCGGTCCTTCTCGCTGCTGAGGATCGCCTGCAGCAGACCGCCGGGGGAGTCCAGGAACGTGGTGCCCTTGGGCGCCTTCGCCTTGTACTTGTTGCCGGTCTCGACGAGCTTGTCCCAGCTGCCCGCCCACAGCTTGCCGACCTCCGCGCGGTCGGTGGGCAGTCCGGCCTTCTCGAAGAGGTCCTTGCGGTAGCAGATGGCCATCGGGCCGACGTCGGTGCCGAGGGCGACGGTCTGGCCGCCGGAGGTGGTGCCCTGCTGCCACTTCCAGGGCAGGTAGTCGTCCTTCTTGCCGTACTTCGACAGGTCGAGCAGCTTGTCCGACTGGGTGCCGACGATTTCGGCGATGTTGCCGACCTCGACCATCTGGATGTCCTGCAGGCCGCTGCCCGTGGTCAGGTGGTTGAGGAGAGCGGGGTAGTAGTTCTCGTTCCGCTCCACGACGGTCTGCTGGATGTCGATGTCCGGGTGGAGCTTCTCGTACTCCTTGTACAGGCCGGACTCCTCGAAGCCCGCGGTGCCGAACAGCCCCAGGGTGATCTTGGTCTTGCCGCCGCCACCACTACCCGACGACGTGTCGTCCTCGTCCTTGCCGTCGTCGGCACAGCCGGCGAGCAGCCCGGCGCCCAGCGCGGCGACGGCCGCGATGACCACCGTCTTGCGCGTAGTGCGGGCGATTCGGGTGCCCCCGCCCGACCGCAGCCGAGAGTGGGGGAGGGTACGTGCTCGCATTGCGTCCTCCTGATGCCCTGACGTGCCGACCCCCCGGCCAACTGCGTTGTTGGGCCCGTCTTTTCACTGCTGCGGCTCGGGCGGGGAACGTGCGGGATGTGTAAGTGCCAGGTACTGTGGGAGCGCTCCCACAAGTGATGTGTTGAAGAGTCGTCGGTTCGTGCGGGGGTGTCAAGGGAGTCGGCGCGGAGAGATGTCTTCGGTTATCGGGCTGTTAACTAACCCCGGGACCGAAGGCCGAGCATGCCCCGAACCGACCGCCGGCGCGACCGGGGGGACTTCAGAGGTCGGCGGGACCGAGGAGACGAACAGGTCGGCGGCGGCGTCCGCGCCGGTCCGGGACCGGGTCCCGGCGTCCGGAACAGGGGTCGCCGGACGTCGCCCGGGGAGCGGGACTGTTAGATTCCACGCCAGCGCGGTGTGAACGGGAGGCGACCATGGTGGCAGGCCACGGAGCACGGGGCCGAAGCGGCCGGCGGCCGACCCTGGAAGAGGTCGCCGCACGGGCCGGTGTCGGCCGCGGCACGGTGTCCCGGGTGATCAACGGGTCGCCACGGGTCAGCGAGGCGACCCGGGCGGCGGTCGAGGCGGCCGTCGCGGAGCTGGGCTACGTCCCGAACACGGCGGCCCGCGCCCTGGCCGCGAACCGCACCGACGCGATCGCGATGGTCGTGCCCGAGCCGGAGACCCGTTTCTTCTCCGAGCCGTACTTCTCCGACATCCTCAAGGGCGTGGGCGCCCAGCTCTCCGACACGGAGATGCAGCTCCTGCTGATCTTCGCGGGCAGCGACCGGGAGCGCCGGAGACTGGCCCAGTACCTCGCCGCCCACCGGGTCGACGGGGTCCTGCTGGTCTCCGTGCACGCCGACGACCCGCTGCCGGACCTGCTGTCGCAGCTGGAGATCCCGGCCGTGATCAGCGGTCCCCGCTCCGAGCACGAGACGCTGCCCTCGGTCGACTCCGACAACTACGGTGGCGGCCGCTCGGCGGTGGAGCACCTGATCGAACGCGGCCGTTCCCGGATAGCCACGATCACCGGCCGCCTCGACGTCTACGGCGCCCAGCGCCGGATCGAGGGCTACCGCGACGCCCTGGAGGACGCGGGGCGCGAGGTGGACGAGCGGATGATCGTCCCCGGTGACTTCACGGAGGAGGGCGGCCGCCGGGCGATGTGGGAGCTGCTGGAGCGCTGCCCCGACCTCGACGCGGTCTTCGCCGAGTCCGACGTGATGGCGGCCGGTGCCCGTCAGGTCCTCCGCGAGGCCGGACGCCGGCTGCCCGACGACGTCGCCATGGTGGGCTACGACGACTCCGCCATCGCCCGCCACATGGACCCGCCCCTCACCAGCGTCCGGCAGCCGATCGAGGAGATGGGCCGCGCCATGATCGACCTGCTCCTCGACGAGATCGCCGACCGCCGTCCGGCGATCTCGCGGGGCCTGGAACGCCGCCAGGTGGTCCTGCCCACGGAGCTGGTGGCGCGGGCGTCGTCCTGAGCGCGTCCGGCCCGGAGCGTGTTTCGCACGTGGTGCCGCCCGCCCGACAGAAAAACGCCCCGGGGATGGGGCGTGGCGTTCCGGGGTACCCCGGGCGTGCACGGGGCTACAGCCTCGTGCCGCCGGGGCACATACTGGTGGAGCCGGGTGTGAGGCGGTATCGACGCCTCACACCCGGCCCTCCCGTGGTCACGGGACTCAGCAGCTGGTGCTGGCCGAGCTGGTCGGGAGCTCCGCCTCGTCACCGGCGGTCTCCAGGCCCTGCATGTCGAGGATCTGGTCCATGTCGCACCTCCTTTCGATGGTTGTGGGGACGGGGGACGGACGGACCGTGAAGGTTCGTCGGGTGTCAGCAGTTGGTGCTGGCGGAGCTGGTGGGGAGCTCCGCCTCGTCACCAGCGGTCTCCAGGCCCTGCAGGTCGAGAATCTGGTCCATGTCACTCATCCTTACCTGATCGGTTTCTCGGGGTGGTGCACCGGACACCGGGTGGTGTCCGGACCCGCTGATCGGGGATCAGCGGGAGCTTGTGGGGTCCGCCGGTGCCGACGGACGGTCGGTGAAGAAGGGCAGGAAGCGCCCCTGGTCGCCCATCACCGCTGAGGTGGTGAGCAGGACGCCCGCCGTGCCGGTGGCGAGGTCCATGGACAGCTTCAGCAGGAGGTCACCGGGGAAGGCCATGTGCCCCTGGTGGGAGAGCGCGTACCAGCCGAGCCGGTCCAGATGCCGGGCGACCACCGCGGGCCGCGCCAGCGCCGGGTCGCGGCGGCCGGCCCTCTCCAGGGCCGCGACGAGCCCCGAGCGGCCCATGAACAGCTGCGGCATCACCACGAACTCGGGGGTGCAGGCGGTCAGCAGCGCGGGAAGCGCCTCCCGCAGCCGGTCGTCGTCCCGCAGGGTCAGCACCTCGTCCGCCACCAGGGCGATCCCGGCGCTTCCCACATCCAGGTAACACAGGGTGCGTACGCCGGCCTCCTCCACCTGGAGCGAGCCGTTCGGGGTGGTCGTGCAGCGGTCGAGATCGCGGTGGACGGCGGCCACGGCCAGGTCGAGATGGCCGGGGTCCCCGGACACCTCGTACAGCCGGAGGAAGAACAGTGCCACTCCCGACCAGCCGCGCATCAGCCCCGCCCGGACGGGCGGAGGGTCCTGCGCGGTCCGGCCGCCGGTGACCGGGCGATTCGTCCGCAGCGCCTCGGCGAGCGTGTCGGCGACGTGGGCGATGTCCTCGTCGAAGTCGACGGTCTGCCAGCGCTCCGCGAGGTGCAGGTGGGTGAGGCCGATGCCGGTCAGTCCGTCGTACAGGCCGATGCCCCGTGCGGCGCGGGCCGCGTCGCGGGTGCGGTCGACGAGCCGGGCGGCCGCCCCGGTGTGGCCGAGGTGGTCCAGCGCGTAGGCCAGGCCGTGCGTCCCGTTGTAGAAGCCCTGGCGGGGGCCCGGCCGGTCGGCGGCCTCGACCAGCCACTCCTGGTGGGCGTCGGGTACGGGGAGCCCGCACACCGACAGGGCCCACAGGACACCCGCGGCGCCGTTGGCGAACGTGGCGCCCGAGGTGACGAACTGCTCGCAGTCGCCGGGGAACAGCCGGTTCCGGTGGGAGAGGTCGGCGCAGGACACGATCGCCGAGGCCATCGAGGCAGCCGCCTCCCGCACCGGGGGGAGCTGTGTCCCCGCCGACGCCGCCCCCGCCGGGCCGGACGGCAGCAGCATCCGCCGCACCGGGTCCAGATAGCCCTCGGGCAGGGGGAACCGCTCGGCGATGAAGTCCAGTTGCTCCGCGGTCTTCGCGGGATCGAGCGCCCGCAGCTTCTCGTAGGGGAGGAACATCGCGGCCTTGAGGGAGGCCAGACAGTAGTGGTCGAGGTCGACGCCCCGGAGGCCGGTCTCGGCGGAGAAACCCATCGTGGCCACGGCCGGCCGGTGGCCGGTGTCGGCGGTGTCGAACGCCGCCTCGTAGTCGATCAGGGCGACCGAGTCGTCCGGGCGGACCAGGACGTTGCCGTAGTGCAGATCACCGAAGCCCACACCGCGGGCGTGGAAGCCGGCCAGGATCCGCTCGATCCGGTCCAGGACGGCCAGGACCCGCTCGGTGTACGCCCGGTAGTCCTCGGGGGAGGAGTTCTCCGAGACGATCATCGGGTGGATGCGGGCCATCCACACCCAGAGGTTCGACGCGTCCACGTGTTCCATGGCCAGGAATTCGTGGCCGTCCATCGTGAAGTAGTCGAGGACGCCGGGTGCGCCCTCCGTGCCGGCCAGCCGGTCCAGGGCCCATTTCTCCCTGCGTAATCGGGTCACCGCGTCATGGGACTTCATGTCGAGCCCCGCGTGCGGTCGTGCCTCCTTGAGGACGCACACCTTTCCGTCGCTTTTCCGTTCCGCGAGATAGACGCCGCCCGCGTTGGAGAAATGCATGGCGCGCTGAATTCGGTACGGGAATTCCGGGCCGGTGGTGCGCCGGTCCAGGACCTCCTGGACGAAGGGCGGGACCGGGGCCCAGTCGGGCAGGGTGAACACCGGCCGGCGCTGGTCCGGCACGAGTGTGCCGTCGGGCCGCGCCAGGGCGGGCACCACGGCGCCGTTCGGTTCGGTGCAGAACCGTTCGACGAACGCCCCGTACCGCAGGTGGAGCGGGCTGTCCGGCCACTGGAGGTCGCTGAGGACGCGGGGGCCGGTGATCCCGTCGAGCCGCTTCGTCAGGTCCTCCAGGAGGGTGAGGAGCTGCTCGTCGTCGCGGGGGTAGATCGTGACCAGCTTGCCGCTGCCGGAGCGCGGCGCGTACTTCGTGTTGTGCGCGAGGTGGACCTCGCGGGTGCTCAGGTACTTGAACTGCACGTTCTCGCCGACGCAGTGGTCCCAGACGATCTCCAGGGCGCGGTCGGTGTCCTCGGGGCCGGCCGAGACATGGATCTTCCAGCCCTGCTCCGGCAGGTTCCTGACGGGCGGCACGAGGTGGGTCCAGCCGGCCCGCTCGGTGCGGGTCCAGCCGGCCGGGACCGGCCGGGTCGCGACGGTGAACGGGGCGAATCCGCGGTCCCAGTGGTCGGGCGTCTCGAAGAAGAGCGGGTCCGCGTAGCAGTAGATCTGCGGATCTCCGACGGCCATGACTCTTCCGGTCCTTCCGATGGCGTGGGCTGCGGGGAGGGTGGAGCGAGGGGTGGGGCGAAGGGATTACCGAAATGGAATTCCCGGACTTTCTGTATTTCCGTTCCGGGCTTTCCTGGTTATATCTTCGCCTGCTTTATCGGAGGGAGTCAATATCTGATTCAGAGATTTCTTCGATTTCTTCGGCGAGGTTTTTCGGCAGGGCGTTGCGCAGCCGCTCCAGCTCGGCGAGGACGTCCGGGAGCGGGGGCGCGGTCCGGCCGTCGCGCCGGCCCGTGGTCATGCTGACGCCGGGCCGCGTCGGTGCCACCGACAGGTTGGGGCGCTCCGCGAGCGCCTTCAGATGCCGGACGTAGGCGGGGTTGTCCTCCACCCGTGGCGGCAGGGACGGGGCCAGGACGATCGGCGCGGCGGTGCCGTGCAGCGCCAGCAGGCTCGGGCTGTCGCCCAGGCCGAGCGCCGCACGCGCCATGTAGTGCAGCGAGGCCGGGTAGACGGCCACCGAGTCGGCCCACTCGGCGAGTTCGACGTGCAGGGCCGTGGGGAGCGGGTCGTCGGTCCAGGTGTCGCCGATCGCCTGCCGGCCGGTGAGCGCCGACAGCGCCTGGAGCGTCACGAAGCGCTGTGCGCTGCGCGTGGCGACGACCTGCACCGCCGTGTCCGGGTACTTGCTGCGCATCCAGGTCAGCCAGTACGGCAGATGGACGGCGTTGACGGCCCCGGAGGCGATCAACAGCAGTCTGCGGCCGGTGAACGGGGGCGGTGCCGCCTTCGGTGGCGCGGCCGCAGACTGCTGTTGAT
>NZ_LIRK01000421.1:4495-4764 GCF_001419765.1 Streptomyces torulosus | reverse complement strand
GGCGGAGCCGTGTTCGCGATGGGCGGCGTGGGCGACGCCGGGGCGGCGGGCATGGGAGGGAGAGGAGGTGCGGGCATGGCCGAGGAGGAAGCCGTCGGCGTGGCGGTCGGCTCTTCGTCCACGCTGATCCCGAAGTCGGTGGCCAGCCCCGCGAGTCCGGACGCGTATCCCTGTCCCACGGCGCGGAACTTCCACTGACCGGCCCGCCGGTACAGCTCCCCGCCGATGAACGCCGTCTCCGTCGTCGCCTGCATCTCGAACAACGCCAG
>NZ_LIRK01000421.1:0-4485 GCF_001419765.1 Streptomyces torulosus | reverse complement strand
GGCTGGTTGTAGAAGACGAAGTCCCCGTCGTCCCTCACGCGCCCGTCGGTGCCGAGCAGCAGCGCCGAGGCATCGGCGTCCGGCCCTCCGGGACTCCCGGACCAGCCGAGCTCGACGTGCACCGCCTTGGCGGCGACGGGAAGGTTGCCGCCTTTGGCCATCGATGTTGCTGTCATGCGCCCAGTCTGCCCAGAGAACCCGCCACGGGGACCTCCCTGTACACAACAACACCCACACGCTACGTCCGCCGAGTCGACCGGGTAGGCCGTCCCCGTCCGGCAGTGGAGGGCGCACGCCTGGCGATCGGATCTACGGCACCGGCCTCAATCATCCCGGTCGCTTCATCGAACCGGTTCGCAGGAACCTGGCCGCGAGGGAAGCTCGTGTGGGACCGGTCGCAGAGCCAGTACCTGCAGATGTGGTCGCGCTTTTACGCCGCCGTGCGGGCCGGCCTGCCCGGGCAGCTCATCGTCGGGCCCAGCACGGCGAACCCGCCCAGCTCCTCCATCACCTGGTGGACGACCTTCCTGAACCACGTCAAGTCCAACAACGTCGCCCCCGACATCTACAGCTGGCACGTCATACCGCACGACCCGGTCCAGTCCGTCAGCAACGCCAACGCGACCCTCGCCGCGGCGGGCCTGACCAACACACGCCCGTACCAGATCAACGAGTACGCCGGGCGGGAGCAGCAGCACCCCGGGGGCGGCGCCTGGTTCATCAGCCGCCGGGAACGGGCCGGCGCCGACGGCATGCGCGCCAACTGGGGATGGGGCCCCAACCTGCACGACTACGCGGCCAATCTGCTCACCCAGAACAGCTCCGGCCAGTACGTGCCGCTCGGCGAGTGGTTCATGTACCGCTACTACGGCTCGCAGACCGGCAGCATCGTCACCTACGCCCCCGGCAGCGACATCGACGGCTTCGCCACCAAGGACAACACCGCCAAGAACGCCAAGATCCTGATCGGCAGCAACGGCAACACCGGCAACGTCACCGTCAACCTGACCGGCCTCAACACCACCTCTGTCGTGGAGAACGGCAAGGTCCGCGCCGTCGTCCAGCGCGTCCCGTACAACAACGGAGCCGCCGTCACCGGCCCGACGACCGTCTCCGACACGGCCCTGACGGTCACCGGCAACACCGCTTCGTTGACGGTCCCTTACACCGACGCGAGGGACGGCTATACCGTCACCCTGCTCCCGCCGTCCGACACCACCGTCTCCACGGTCGCCGTGAGCGAGAACAGCGGGCAGTGCCTGGACGACACCGACCTCAGCCAGGCCAACGGCACGCAGTACCAGCAGTACGACTGCGAGGGCGGCTACCAGCAGATGTTCGACTTCAAGCCGGTCGCCGGACGCCCCGACACCTACACGGTGGTCAACCAGCACAGTGGCACATGCCTGGACATCAACGGCGCCTCCACCACCGACGGCGCCGCCGTCATCCAGCGGACCTGTAGCGGCACCACCAACCAGATGTTCACCCTCAGGCCGGTCACCGCGCTCGGCAACGGCCAGGACTACCAACTGGTCGCCGTTCACAGCGGCAAGTGCGTCGACGTCGCCGGCGTCTCCACCCAGCCACGCGCCCTGATCAACCAGTGGACCTGCGACACCGGCAGCACCCTCGCCACCAAGAAGAACCAGATCTGGCGCCTCCAGGGCCTGCGCTGACCATCCCTCGAGCCACGGGTGCTCCCGGCACGAGAGGGAGCACCCACCCGGGGTCCAGCGGACGGGCGCGACCCCTCCTTGTCGACCACCTCCGCCAATCCCTGGCGGCGGGCGCGGTTCTCAGCGAGTGTCAGATCCATCATGCCTGTTCGGAGGCGGTTTCGGTAGGACGGAGCGCACGTCCGTTCGGGCTTGTCGCAGGTGGTGGTCCGCCCGCAGACTCGTCGTCATCCACTCTCCGACGTCCGTGTCGGCATCCGTTCCCGGCTGCCGACGCGTTCGCTGTGCTGTGCCGTCGCGTGACGGGACGGGCCGGAGGGGTGAGGGTACGAAGGGGGATCGATGGATCAGGACATGGTTCTGCGGGCGAAGGTCCAGCTGCTCAGCGCGAACCGGCGGGTGGTGCGCGGCGCCGAAGGACTGTGGATCTACCGCCTGCTGACGCAGGTCGAGCCGGAGGTGTACGGGTCGAAGTTGGCGTACGTCCTGGTGGAGGCCAGCGCCTCGCCGCTGGTGCGGGAGCTGCCCGGGCAGCGGCTTGCCCTCTTGGACGAGGCGGTGGCGGTGGCGACGGCCCTCGACGCCGCGAACCCCTACCGCGCCAAGGTGCTGGCAAGGGCTCTCGCCGCCCGACGGGAACTTGACGGCCGGCAGGCCATGTAGAGGGGGGGGAAGCGCCCCATCCGACGCGCATCAGGTCCGCGGCACACGCGGGCCTGATGCGCACCACCAACGACCACAGCGTCGCCGTGGACCGGTGCCACGGGGTAAGTCGAACGCTCCCCGTTCCAGCACCAACGACCCCTGGCGGTCAGATCGCCGCAGTCTCCTCGGCGACGAACTTCTCCACGAACTGCTCTGCACGGCGGTCGAAGTCCGCGTACTGCGCCTCCCGTTCGGCGCCGGTGACCGCGTCGCCGACCAGGAGGTTGCCCTCGGCGTCGACGCGCTGCGGGCGTTCCTCCGCGTCGGTGAGAAGGCCGACGGTGGAGTGGGAGAAGCCGCAGTAATAGGCGATGCCCTCGCTCAGATTGGTCTCGAGGACGGTCCGCATCCCCTCCACGACGGGATCGTCGGCAGTGGCGCCGGCCAGGCCCAGCCACAGGATGCGTTTGCCTGCGAGGCGGGGCTTGCTGCGCCCGTAGGCCAACCCGTAGTTCCATACGCGGTCGATCCAGCCCTTGAGGATGGCGGGCACGCTCTGCCAGTACACCGGGAAGACGGCGACGACGGCATCGGCGTCGAGGATGCGCCGCATGTGCGCGTGGACTTCGTCCGAGTACCTCTTCTCCCGGTCGCCCCAGTCCGGCTGGTCCGCCACGTTCATCCGAGGGTCGAACCCCTCTGCGTGCAGGTCGAGCAGGTCGACGCGGTAGCCGACGGCCTCGAGCCGGGCGGCGGCACGCCTGGCCGTGTGCGCGGTGAGGGAATCGGTGCGGTGGTGTGCGACGACGACGAGTGCTGTGGCACGGCTGTCGTGCTGCGTCACGGTGTCTCCCGGTGGTCTCGGTCGGTCCGATGAACGAGTCCAGTACAGCCCCGACGGCGTAGATGATCCATGGGAGATCAGCTCTGAAACATAGGAGATCGTCTACGATATGTGCCGTGGATACTCTGAGTTCGCTGCTGAGCGGCATCCGGGCCGAGGGGTCGGTCGTCTGTCACGCCGTACTGGCGGCGCCCTGGACCATCCGCTTCGCCGACGCCGCGCCGCTCGTCATGATCAGCGTGCTGCGAGGCGGGGGCACGTTGCTGCTGCCCGACGGAACGGAACGGGCGATCGGCGCGGGGGACACCGCCATCGTGCGCGGACCCGAACCGTTCCACCTCGTGGACCACCCCACCACCGTGCACGGTTCCCACGCCGCCTACGAGATCGCCTGTTTCACCGAGAGCGCCGAGTGCACCGCCCAGGAACTCGGCGGTATCCACTGGGGCATCGACTCGGAGGAGGCGACCGCGTTGATCGTGGGCGCCTACCGAGCCTCGGGCCACCGCCATGAGCGGCTCCTGCGTGCCCTGCCGCCCGTCCTCGTGGTCGAGGAGGACGCCGAGGTCTGTGCCTGGCTGGAGACGGCCGCCACCGACGCCGCCCAACACTCGGCCGGTTCACAGGCGTTGATGGACCGGCTCCTCGACTGGGCCCTGGTGTGCACATTGCGCAGCTGGTTCGGCAAGGCGGGCGCCGACGCGCCCAGTTGGTACCGGGGCCTCGCCGACCCGGTCCTCGCGCCCGCCCTGCAGTCCTTCCACGACCGGCCCGCCGCACCCTGGACCGTGGCCTCCCTGGCCGCTCGCGCCGGGGTCTCGCGGGCGCTGTTCGCCAAGCGCTTCACCCTGCTGATGGGCCGTCCGCCGCTCGCCTACCTCACCGAATGCCGCATGGACGAGGCCGAGGTGCTGCTGTCCGACACCGACCTCGGCATCGCCGAGATCGCCAGATCGGTCGGTTACGCCGACGCCTTCGGCTTCAGCGCCGCGTTCAAACGCCTCAAGGGCCTGAGCCCCAGCAGCTACCGCGCCACGACGGCCGGGCCGACGGCGGCTGACCGGTGGCCCCACCCTCAAGGGCGGAAACCTGCCGGAACAACAAGGCGGCCTTAGCCCCTAGGTGTGCTGTTCGGAGAGGTTGGTGACGCGGCTGGCTGGGGTTTGGCCGCTGATGCCGGTGTGGGGTCGGTGGTAGTTGTACCAGTCCAGCCAGTCGGGAAACGCGGCCTGCCGTTCGGTGTCTGAGGTGTAGGGCCGCTGGTAGGCCCATTCGTCGAGCAGGGTGCGGTGGAAGCGTTCGACCTTGCCGTTCGTC
>NZ_LIRK01000420.1 GCF_001419765.1 Streptomyces torulosus | reverse complement strand
CCAGCGACGACGGCACGACCGCGCGCTCGTCACAGGCTGAGGTAGAAGCGCACGGTCGTGCCGTCGTCGCTGGTGTGTACGCGCACCAGGTCGGACACGTAGTGGACCAGCAGCAGGCCCCGGCCGCCCACCCGTCCGCGCTCCGGCGGGCGGCGGCCGGCCAGCGGATCGGTCAGCCGGCCCGCGTCACGGACCTCGATAACGAGCTGTTCCTGCTCGGCCCAGATGGCGAGTGTCCCGCGGCCTCCGCCGTGGACCACGCTGTTGGTCGTCAGCTCCGCGGCCGCCAGCTCCACATCCATCAGCCGCTCCCCGGCCAGGCCCAGCCGCATCGCCTGAGCGAGAGTCGATCTCCCTGAGCGCGGTCTCCCACTCGGGGCGCCCTTCCAGCGCACCCGTGCGACGAAGGTTGCTCAACCACTGCCCCACCGGCCTGTCCAGGGCCACGGCCGACTCGGAGCACAGAGGGTCCAGTGGTCTTCGTGGTACGCCTTGGCGGCCTCCAGGTTCTCCTGGAAGCGCTCATCCGCGACCGTGGCGTAGCTGACGCGTTTGCTTATTGATCTTGGTTGTGGCTGGTGTTGCTCAGCTGTATTGAGCGGCGTGTTCGTTTCGCGGTGGGGTTTGCGCGGAGTCGAGTGTCCGATGCCGGAGGGTTCGTGGGTTGAGCTGGTTGTTTGGTGCTGCGCAGTGAGCTGAGTGGGGTGGCGGTCTGCGCGCAAGGTGGTTGGCGCGTCTATAGGTACCGGTGCCGGTCTTGTGAGGGCTGGGGCGGCAAGGGGGTTCAGCGGGTGGTCAGGCGTTGCCAGAGCAGGTCGTGGTCGGCGGGTGCGAGGCGGGGCGGTTGGAGGCGGCCGCCTGGCCCTGCACCGCGCGATGGGGGAGGCGTTCGTCGTCCTCGAGGAAGCCGTGGCGGCCGGGAACGTGGCCGGGTACGGCATCGCCACGTGGGCGGGTCTGGAAGAGGAGGCGTTCACGGTGGGGGAGCTGCTCGCCCTGGCCGCTGAAGCCGCGGGCGGCCGTCATCACCTGGTCGCGGTCCAGATGCCGGTGAGCCCGGTGATGATGACGGGTCAGGCCAGGACTCGTCCCGGTACAGCGTGACGAAGCAGGAAGTCACGGATTTCCGTCCGAAGACTGTGCCGCGTAGCGGCGCAGTCTTCGGACGGGAAGGGCAGAATCCTCGGGCTTCAGCCCGAGGAGCAAGTCAACGCGGTGCGGTTATGCGGCGCGGGTGAACTGCCACCAGTTCATGTTGAACAGGTAGCCGCTGCCGCCGGTGAACCGCAGGTAGAGGTCCTGGGTTCCCGTCATGCCGCTCACTGGGCAGGTCACCGTGGTCCAGGTCTGCCAGCCGCCGGTATTCGGCACACTGCACCGGCCCACGACCGTCCCGCTCGGACTGCCCAGGCGCAGCTCGACGGTGCCGCCGCCGGTGTCGGAGGCCACGCGCGCGGTGAAGGAGGAGGCGCCGGCCCCGAAGGCCACTCCCTTGACCTTGATGTAGTCGCCGTTTTCGATCCAGCCGACGTTCATTCCGCCGTCACTGGTCCATTCGGTCTCGATCCCGGAACCCCAGGCGATCGTCTCGGCCTCCTGGCGTACGTACGGGTCAAGCGCACCGACCTGGGGTGCACCGGTGTTCGTCATGTTGATCGTCGGGATCGTTCCGTCGGCGTTGTAGGAGAACTTCTCCACCGCGACCGAGCGGGTGAAGCCGCCGCCGCCCGGGAGGGCGCCGTTGTGGTAGAAGAAATACGAGTTGCCCTGAAAGTCCACGATGCCCGCGTGGTTGGTGAAGCTGTTGCCCTGGGCGGGCATGACTGTTCCACGGTAGGTCCACGGCCCGGTCGGGCTGGGTGCCGTGGAGTAGGCGATGAACTCCGCGCAGCACCTAGCCGCATACACCATGTAGTACAGGCCGTTGCGCTTGTAGACCCAGGGTGCTTCTTCGTACAGCGTGGGACGGTCGGGGTTGTCGGTGCGGGTTCCGAAGCCCGCGGTGGTGAGCGGAATTTGGACGGGGCTGCCTGCGTAAGACGTCATGTCCGCGTTCAGCTTGACGTACCACAGGTTCGGATTACCCCAGTACAGGTAGGCCTGGCCGTCGTCGTCGATGAAGACGGTCGGGTCGATCTCACTGTTCTCCATCAGCGGGTGGCCGAGGGCGTCCCGGAACGGGCCGGTGGGGCTGTCCGACACCGCCACGCCGATGGCCATCCGGCCGGTCGCCCGGGCCGTCACCGGCACATACCAGTAGAACTTGCCGCCCCGTTCGATGGCCTGGCCCGCCCACGCGTCGCTGGACGCCCAGCTGAAGGTGGTCAGGCTGAGCGGTGAGCCGTGGTCGGTCCAGTTGACCATGTCGGCGGAGGACCACACCCGCCAGTCCTTCATCACGAAGGAGGAGTTGGAGCCGTCCTCGTCGTGCCCGGTGTAGAGGTAGACCCGTCCGTTGTGCACCAGTGGGGCTGGGTCGGCGGTGTAGACGTGCTGCACGATCGGGTTGTCGGCCCTGGCCGTGGTGGGCTGCACCGCGGCGGGAACGACGGCGAACACCAGCAGGAGGCCCACCACCCAGGCGGCTGCCCGGGTGAGTCTCGTACCGGTGGCGGGTGATCTCACTGCGGTCGGGTGAGCCGTTGGCCTGTGAACGGCGGTGCTGGCCATGGTGTGGTCCTTCCTGGGGCTGCGGGTCGGGGACTGAGCAGCTGGTCAGGTGCGGGGGAGGGACGTTGCTGCGCTCGGGGTGTGGTCAGCGCGAACCGTGCGATGCGGACGGAGCCGCCGAGTGTCTGCGCGGCGTAGCTGGACAGGGCGAAGCGGTAGCCCGTGAAGAAACTGCCAGGTGTTGCCCATGGTGAACGCGGCCCCGGGCGGGTGAAGTTGGTGTTGTCGGTGCTGTGGGAGAAGGTTCCCGGGCGGGAGGCGCCGGGGTGGATGTCGGCGGCCGCGCGCAGCCAGATGCGACCGCCCGTGACGTTAGCGCTCGCGACTTCGGTGCCGGTGGTGTTCCAGTTGCTGTCCGTCGGGGATCGTCGCGTAGTCCAGCTGGATGGTCGCGGTGGAGGTGGGTCCTTGAATCCGGTGGGTGAGGGTATTGCGGGCCCAGTACAAGTCGTTGGTGGCCGTCGCGGTGCGCCGGGTCAGGCCGTTGTTGACGGACCACTTGTCGTGATCCGGATTATGGTTCGATTCCCGCTTCGGTTTCACGGTCGTTCCGTCGAAGGCGTCGCCGCAGGTCAGTGGGGTGACCTGGCGGGGTGGGGGCGGCAGGACAGGGCTGGGATACGACGTGCCTCAGGCACGGCCTACGAGTTGGACGACGGGCCGGCCGCCCCAGGTCTGACAGGAGGACCACGGCCGCGCGGCACAGGCGCGGGCATGGTGCGGGCGACGTCACACGATGCTCCGGGAGGCGATCGGGGCTCGCCGCACGAATGCCGGGCACCCTTCCAAGTCCGTCATGCCCGGCATGCGCACCATGCGCAAGCCGCTTCGGCCGTGCGTGTTCGATACTGCGAACGTGAACCGATCCTTCGGACGGCATGGATCCTAGGAGTTGAGAGCGGACGGCACAAGATCCTTGATCGACCCATTCCTGCCGAAGATCGAGGAGCGGGTCGACCGGTCGCAGCGCACGGTGCGAGCCGACAAGCTCCACGAACGCCTCCGGCTACTGGAGTTCGCCGGGGACGAGCGGACGACGCGGCGGGCGGTCGCGCGGGTGAAGGAAACAGTGGCGGGCCGGCCACCGTCGTACTTACCGGCCGTTGGATCGCCGAGCCCGGCCTCTGGTTTCAGTTCGACTGGGGATCGGGCCCGAAAGTGCCTGGCCCGGCGGTGGAAGCGAGCGCGAGACGCTGTTGTTCTGCCCATGGCTGGCGTGGTCCCGCTTTTACTCACCGACAACGAGAAGACGATGACCATCGACTGGGTCACCGGGATCGCGGTCCGTCATCCTCAAGTCGTGCACTTGGACCGGGCGGCAACCTTTTCGGGAACGGCGGCAACCAGTACGGCAACGGTGCCTGTCCAAGCCCGCGCCCGCACCGCTAGCTGACCCTCTACCAAAGACCCCTACACCACGGGACTTGCGGCCGCCTGGTTCAGTTGTGAATGTTCCGGCTTGCGAATTTTGCGAGAGGTATTGACGCTGATCACCGGAATCTTATTATCCAGTTGCTCGACACTTCGAACTGTGTTCGCTATGCCGAACACTTCAGGGCCGCACCACACCGCCTCCGGATGGCCCCAGACGGCCCCCGACGGGCCAGGCCGGAGTCGCTTGCTCAAGGATGACGACCAGATCTGACCGGTGACATGACCGCCTCGGCGTCGAACGAGGAGAAAGGCGGCGACGTTGGCGATCTCCTGCGGGGTTCCGAGCCGGTCCTGGGGGACCTGGCCGGCGAGCATCTCGAGCTGGTCGGCTGGGGCGTTGTCCAGGATGGGCGTGTGGGTCACGCCCGGGGCGACGGCGTTGACGCGGATGTTCTGGGTCGCGTACTCGAGGGCCGCGACGCGGCGCCGAGGTGCGGCCCGACTACGACACCGAGTGGGCCGCGATGAAAGCAGTCGCCGCGAAACTCGGCAGCGGCACTACCGAGACGCTGCGCAAGTGGGTCCGTCAGGACGAGATCGATGCCGACACCCGGCCGGGGACGACGATGGAGGAGTCCGCGCAGGTCAGGCGATGAAGAAGGAGATCGCAACCGGGTGTCGAAGCGCTTCACTGGCCGCGAACGATAACGGCACATTTCGAACAGAACAAGAGGGACCACAAGAAGAAATTTTCTTGCATTCCAGCCATTGACAATCCGATAGAAGCGATGACAACTTCGAAGCGCTTCAACACTCCCTACCTGCCTATTTAGAGGTCAGACTTGCGTTTTCCGTCCCTCCCTGCGACCGAGAGGCATCCGTTCCGCGACGCCGCGCTGCCAATGGGCAAGCGCATCGACGATCTGCTCGGTCGGCTCACGCTCGGCGAGCGGATCGCACTGCTCCACCAGTACGCACCGGACGTGGAGCGCCTCGGCATCGCCTCGTTCCGCACCGGGCACGGAGGCGCTGCACGGCGTCTCCTGGCTCGGCGAGGCGACGGTCTCTCCGCAGTCGAGCACCGGGGCAGACGGGACGCCGGATGGCTCGACGTTGTCAACGCTCACCTCGCAAGCGCTTCCCCACCACGCCGTTCCGCCAGTACGTCATGTGCCCGCTATGCCAGCGGGACGACACACCAGCCGAGTTGCCGACACGAACGTCGAGCACTCGCAGAAGAGGACGCCCGCATGAGAAAGCCTTGGCTTCTACCCCTCGTCACGCTTGTCGCTGCCGCGCTCGGGGTGACGGCAGCAGGTGTGGCACCTGCCTCCGCCGCCTCGACCACGCCTTTGCGGGTCATGCCGTTGGGTGACTCGATCACCTGGGGTGTGGGAAGCAGTACGGGCAACGGCTACCGGGCTCCCTTGTGGGACAAGCTCGCGGCAGACGGCCATCCGCTGGACTTCGTCGGCAAGTTGCGGGGCGGTTCGATGTCCGACCCCGACAACGAGGGTTACCAGGGATACAGGATCCACCAGATCGCCGAACTCGCCGACGTCGCGCTGACCCGCTACCGGCCCAACGTCGTGACGCTGATGATCGGCACCAACGACCTGGCCGGGAGCTATCAGGTCTCCACCGCCACCGACCGGCTGAAGTCGCTGGTCAACCAGATCACCGCCGACGTCCCCGACGCGACCGTCCTCGTGGCCTCCCTGGTCGTGTCCACCAGCGGCACGGAGGAGCAGTACCGTGCCGCGTACAACCGGGCCATCCCCCAGATCGTGAGCGAGGCGCAGGCCGCGGGCAAGCGCGTCGCGTACGTGGACATGAGCAGCCTGACCACGGCCGACCTGGCCGACGCCCTGCATCCCAACGACGCGGGCTACCAGAAGATGGCCGACGCCTTCCACCGCGGCATCCAGTCCGCGGACAGCGCAGGGTGGCTGAGGAACCCCGCCCCCGTCCCCGCACCCGTGCAGTCGGAGTTGGGCGGCAAGTGCCTGGACGTCAGCGGCTTCGGCACGGCCAACGGGACCGCCGTCCAGACCTGGAGCTGCACCGGCGCCGTCAACCAGTTCTGGTCCGCCTACACCGACGGCACCCTGCGCTCCATGGGCAAGTGCCTCGACGCCTCCGGCTTCGGCACCGCCAACGGCACCAAGGTGCAGCTCTGGACCTGCCACGGCGGCTCCAACCAGGTCTGGGAGCCCTACAACGGCGGCTACCGCAACCCCGTCTCCGGCCGCTGCCTCGACATTCCGGGCTTCTCCACGACCGACGGCACACAGCTCCACCTGTGGGACTGCCACGGCGGCTCCAACCAGAAGTGGACCACTCTGGCCGCCGGATGACCCCGACTCCCGGGACCGGAGCCCCTCCCCGCCCCGGTCCCGGGATTCAAGGGCCGCTCCTGGACCGGCTGGCATCACCACGTCACCCTGGTCACCGCCGCCCACGCGTTCCTGACCGAGCAGCGCCTGGCCCCAGACGCCGATACAGCGGGTTCACCCTCTACCAGATCCTCGACACCATCCAAGACCTGCTGAACTGCTGGACCGGCACCTGCACCACCTGCCACCGCCCCCTGCCCAGAACATCCGCCACCAACCAGAACCCCAGAGCCAGAGCGACATTTCGAACTTCGGCTCTCGGTCCCCCTTACCCGTGAGGAAGCTGATTTCACATGTCCTGGCTCCAACACCCCCACAGCCGCCGAAGAGTCATGGCGGTCACCGCCGGCCTGGTCGCGGGCACCACGCTGCCGGCGATGCGCGCGGCGGCGGCCACGGCGGCCCAGCAGGAACGGTTCATCAACCCGGTGATCTGGCAGGACTTCGCCGACCTCGAGGTCATCCGCGTCGGCGACGCGTACTACTACAGCGCCTCCACCATGCACTTCTCGCCGGGCGCGCCCGTCCTGCGCTCCTACGACCTGGTCAACTGGGAGTTCATCGGCCACTCGGTGCCGGTCCTGGACTTCGGTGACGCGTACGACCTCAAGGGCGGACGGGCGTACGTCCAGGGCATCTATGCGTCCTCGATGCGCTACCGCCCCAGCGACAAGACCTTCTACTGGCTGGGCCAGATCGGCTGGCAGCGGTCGTACGTATACAGGGCCACCAACGCGGCGGGCCCCTGGACCCGGCACGCCGAGATCGGCAGCGGTTACTACGACGCGGGGCTGCTCTTCGACGACGACGGCACCCCGTACGTGGCGTACGGCGTCAACGAGATCCGCGTCGCGCAGCTCTCCCCGGACATGCGCACCGAGGTCAGGTCCGAGCACGTGCTCACCAAGCCCGACGCGTTGCACCTGATGGAGGGCTCCCGCTTCTACAAGATCAACGGGAACTACTACATCTTCGTCACCCGCCCGCCCAACGGCCAGTACGTCTGGAAGTCCACCTCAGGCCCCTTCGGCCCGTACGAGATGCGGGAGGTGCTGTTGGACCTGCCCGGCCCGATCCCCGGCGGCGGCATACCGCACCAGGGCTCGCTGGTCGACACCCCCAACGGCGACTGGTACTACATGGGCTTCATCGACGCCTATCCCGGCGGCCGCGTCCCCGCCCTGGCCCCGGTCACCTGGAACGCCGAGGGCTGGCCCCAGCTCCAGAAAGTCGACGGCACGTGGGGCGAGACATACCCCTACCCGGTCACCCCGCGCCCGCTCCCGCCGATGACCGGCGCCGACACCTTCGAGGGGACGGCGCTGGCGCCGCACTGGGAGTGGAACCACAACCCCGACACCACGGCGTTCACCGTCGACAACGGGCTCACCCTCAGGACCGCCACCGTCACCGACGACCTCTACAGCGCCCGTAACACCCTCACCCGCCGCATCCAGGGCCCCGCCTCCACCGCGACCGTCGTGCTCGACTACTCCGGGATGACGGACGGTGACCGGGCCGGGCTGGCGATGCTGCGGGACTCCTCCGCCTGGATCGGCGTCACGCGGCTGAACGGCGTCAGCAGGCTGGTGATGTTCGACGGCCTGGCCATGGACGCCGGCTGGAAGACCAGCAGCACCGGCACCGAGCGGGCCCGCGCCGACCTCCCCGCGTCCGGCAGCCGCGTTTGGCTGCGCGCCTCCGCCGACATCAGCCCGGGGCCGGGCCGCCAGGCGACGTTCTCCTACAGCACCGACGGCACCACCTTCACCCGGCTCGGCCCGGCCTTCACCATGAACGAGCGGCCTCATTTCTTCATGGGCTACCGCTTCGCCGTCTTCAACCACGCCACCCGGGCCCTCGGCGGCAAAGTGCGGGTGGAACGCTTCGACTTGCGCGCGTGCGCGCCGGCGGCGAATCCGGGCGCTGTGGACGCGAACGCCTGGTACGTCATCGTCAACCGCAACAGCGGCAAGGCACTGGACGTGTCGGGCGTGAGCTCCGCGGACGGCGCCGCGGTCAATCAGTGGGCCCGGATCGACAGGACCAACCAGCAGTTCCAGTTCCTCAACTCCGGTGACGGCTACTACCGGTTGAAGGCGAGGCACTCCGGCAAGGTGCTGGACGTCTCCAGCTGGTCGACGGCCGACAACGCCGCCATCCACCAGTGGAGCGACCACGGTGGCGTGAACCAGCAGTTCCGGTTGGCTAACTCACCGGACGGATACGTCCGGTTGATCAACCGCAACAGCGGGAAGGCCGTCGAGGTACCGGGCTTCTCCTCCGCCGACGGGACCGGCATCGTCCAGTACTCGGACTGGGGCGGCGCGAACCAGCAGTGGAAACTCGTCCGCGTCGGCTTCACGGGCTTGGGCTCCTGCTGACACCGGTATCCGTTCAAGCCCACCGGAACTCCCCTTGCCCGCTGGGCAAGGGGAGTTCCGGTCTGCGCGCGCCCGAGGTCGCACGACCGACAGCGAGGTCCGAAAGGAGTGCTTTCTGCGGTGACCGACAGATCAACAGAAAGGCACCAAAGCCAGTCTTTGCGCGAGTCAGGCCACCGCTCGAAGCGGCACCAGATCACCCTCACAGTCTTTCCGGACTTGAGTGTTGCGTTTCCGCTGGTGGAGCGTAGGGCCGGAGGTGCCGTGGGAGGAGGGGCCTGTCGTTGTGTCGCTCCCCGGGAGGTCGTGGATGCCGTCGGTGATTGGGCTGCTGGAACAGTGGGCGTTTTCAGTGGGCGGTTCGTAAGGGGATGTCCTCTTCTGGCTGAGGTGAGAGCAAGGCGGCTGGTGGAGGTTGTGTCGGCTATTGCTTCCGGGCGAAGTTGCCGGTGTCGGCCTTGGTGAGGATCCCGAGTTTGACCAGGCGTTTCAGCTTGGCGCGGGTGCCTTCGACGTTCTTCGGCAGCACTTGGTGGCCGAGGGCTTCGCAGACGTCCTTGGCCCGTAGCGGCCCGGTCGCGTGGTTGAAGGCGGCGAGGATGCGGGGGTAGTCCGGGTGCTCGGGCAGGTCCGGCACGACGGCCGGGAGCCGGTCGGCGAGGCTGGTGACGGTCTTGCGGGTGATCGCGAGGTGCTCCAGGTGCATCTCGGCCTCCCGCAGCTTGGTCTGCAGGTCGTCGATTTGTGCGCGGAGGTCGTCGGCCAGGGCCCGGGCGGCGTCTGCCTGGAGGTCCAGGGCGTCGAGCAGGGGCTGGATGTTCACGCTGCCGCCGCCTGCGGCTCGCGCCAGGTGGGGGCGTTCGCGCCGGTGAGGCGCCGGGTCATGGCGTGGGTCATCGCCCAGTAGACGCGGGAGGCGGAGGAGGAGGGGCGGTGCTCGTAGTCGCGGACCAGGCGCCGGTGCAGTATCAGGATCCCGTAGGTCTGCTCGACCCTCCACCGCTTCGGCTGCGGCACGAACCCCTTGACCTGCGGGTTGCGTTGGACGATCTCGACATCGATCCCCAGGCCGGCGCCGTGCGCGACGACCTGGTTCTTGAAGCCCTGGTCGACCAGGGCTTTGCGGACGCTTCCACCGGCGTGCTCGGCGACCTGGTCCAGCAGGAGATTGCCCGCGGCGTTGTCGTGGGTGTTCGCCGCGAGGACGACGACCGCGATGACCAGGCCGAGGACGTCCACGGCCAGGCCGCGCTTGCGGCCGGGCACCCGCTTGGCCGGATCATGGCCGCTCGTGGAGGCGGGGACCCCGGCGGCCACGTGGACACTCTGGGTGTCCAGCACCACCAGGGTCGGGTCCTCTAATCGGCGGGCCCGCTCACGGACCTGGCAGCGCAGGAGTTCATGGATGACCTGGTCGGTCCCGTCGTCCCGCCAGGCGGCGAAGTAGTAGTAGGTCGCGCTCTTCTGCGGCAGATCATGCGGGAGATAGGCCCACTGACAGCCGGTCCGCCCCTGATAGAGGATCGCATTCACGATCTCCCGCATGTCATAGGCACCCTGATGACCGCTGACCGAACGGTGCCGGCCCTTCCACGCGGTGATCACCGGCTCGATCAACAACCACTGCTCGTCCGATAAGTCACTCGGATACGGCTTGCGTTCACTCACCCGGCCACATCAGCAGATCACCAACCGCGGACCGGCAGATTCCGCCCCGCCGCCACACCATCAGGCGGCAGCAGACCCACTCAAAGGCTCACGAACCGCCCACAGACGCTATCCGCTTTCCGAACGTGATCGTTTAGTTCGGGTGGGTGGGTATGAACTCCGGTCAGCGCGGGAGAGATGGCCTGGTTGGTCTGCTCGTCTCGCTCGTGGAGGTGGCTGGTGGCGTCGGTGCTCGGTTTGCTGGAGGCCCGGGAGAAGAAGGTCCGGGAAGAGATCGCACGGTTGCGGGAGGATGCCGAGCGGGCGCAGGCCGCACTCGGTGAGGCGGAACGCGCTCTTCAGCGGCTGGTGGATGCCCGGGCAACGGTGGCCGAGGTGCTGGCAGAGCCGCCTTCCGCGGCCACGGAGCCGCAGCGGGGCTCGGTGGCCGGTCCGGTGGTGCCGCACCGGACCGACAGCATGACGGCGTCGGTCCTGCCGCCGGACTACCAGCGGATCGTGTCGGTGCTGGAGTCGCAAGCAGGCCGGGAGGGCATGCGCTGTCAGCAAATGGCCGCAGCTCTCGGGCTTCAGGTGGTCCCGGCGAAGGTCGAGGGGGTGCGGTCGAAGGCGAAACGCCTAGTGGAGCGGGGGTGGGCTCGGCAGATGCGGCCGGGAGTGTTCACCGCGCTCGTGGTGCCGGCCGGCTCAGGGCACCGGGGCGGCGTCCGGCGAGGCGGCCGCTCATGAGCATGGTCATCGACCACAGCACCATGGCTTCGTGCATGGTGGGCAAGGTCTCGTAGTCGCGCACCAGGCGGCGCGAGCGCATCAGCCAGCTGAGGGTTCTTTCCACCACCCACCTGCGCGGCAGCACCACGAAGCCCGTGGTGTCGTCGGTGCGTCTGACGATCTCCAAAGTGAGCTGGAGGTTCTCGGCCGCCCATTCGACCAGCCGCCCCGCATAGCCGCCGTCCGCCCACACCAGGCGGATGGAGAAGTGCATTTTGCGCAGTTGATTGAGCAGCGGGACGGCGGCGTCGCGGTCCTGCACGCTCGCCGCGGTCACCGCCACGGCCAGGACCAGGCCGAGGCAGTCCACCACCAGGTGCCGCTTGCGGCCGCCCACCTTCTTCCCGCCGTCCCAGCCGGACGTGGAGCGCGGGATGTTCGCCGCCGCCCGCAATGACTGCGAGTCCACGATCGCGGCCGTCGGGTCCATCTTGCTGCCTTCCTTGTCTCGCACGCGGTCGCGCAGCCGGTCGTGGAACTCGGCGAGCAGACCCGTCACCTGCCAACGGCGGGCGAAAGCATGCACACGCCGGTACGGCGGGAAATCCGCAGGCAGATTGGCCCACTTCACGCCGTTGTCGACCACGTAGCGGACTGCATCCAGCATCACGCGGTGGCAATAGCTCTCCGGACGGCCGCCCCGTCCTTCAAGCCACGCGGGCACCGGCAGCACCGCCCTGATGACCTGCCATTCCGCGTCCGTCATGTCCGAGCCGTAACACCGCGCGCGCTCCGGCCCGTCCGCCGCGTTGCCGAACCTGTGCGCGAAGCAGTCACACGACAGGGACGGCGAGTTGGACTCCACACAGGTGAGCGCGAAAGACTGCGTCAACAGGGCCTCCTGGTGATCGGTTTGGTTCGCACCCCCGACCTACCAAGAGGCCCTGCTGTCATGCGCCAGCCCCCGCGCGATCACCCGAACAGGAACCCTGTTCGACCAGACCAGCCTCCTCATCGATAAGCGGATGGCGTCTCAGGTGCCAGGCGTTGCTGCCGGTCGGGTGGATGCACCGACGACACCGTAGGCACGATCGCCAATGGTGAACTCTCCCAGGGGGGCCATGCCGAAACCGTCCACGTGGACTCTCCACGACGCCTGGTTGGCCAGTTCGATGAAGGCGACCATCACATCGGCTCGTCCTGAGGCTGCCTGAAGTGCCGCAGTGAACAGTTCCCGGGCCACTCCCTTCCCGCGGTAGGCGGCGGCGACCACCACGGGCCCGTAGAGCAGGAAGGGTGTGGAACGGAGCGGGTGTCCTTGCCACTCCAGCGAATCCTGCGCATCCAGCAGTGCCTGGATCGGCGGGATCAGACTGGGCATGTTCTCCGGGGAGGCCAGCCCGAGTAGGCCAGCCAGGCGCCCGTCATCGTCCGCGACGAGCAGGCTCCCGTCCTCAGCCATCGAGCGCAGTGTGTCGGCATCGAGGCCACCCTGCACGAAGCCCTGCTTCGCACGCTCCTGCTCCGTGAGCGCGTCGTAGTGATTGGCCGCGAAAAGTTCAGCCATAGCCGGGGCATCGGCCGCAACGGCATGTCGATAGTCCATGGCATTGATCCTGCCGGGTGAAACTTGCTGTGGCCACTTCGTACGCCCTGCCCCTACGGGCGGTCACGCGCATGACACGGCTGGAGCCTCCGCTCAGTTGTCAAGGCCCCCAGGTTTGCTGACATCAGCGTCTGACACCAACAAGCACGAACGGTGGCGATCAACGCCGAACCTCAGCGGCCGACAAGTGGAGGCATAGAGCTGGTTGACCGACGTCGACAACTCCCCGTGATCGACCTGATAAGGATGAGGCCGGACGTTGAAGTCTCCAGCGCCGTCAACTCGACTCATTCAGGGCTCCACCGCCCTCGGGCGCATACGAGGCCAGGGTGCGGAGACTAGAACCGGCCAACCTGAGTCGACTACCCGTTGTCGATCTAAATCAGGTGCCGGCCAGGCCCCATGCATCGAGCCCGCCGTAGATATGGGCCCTTAGGCAGTGGGGGGCGCTGAAGCCTAGGCGAACAGACCCCGGAAAACGGGCATACCGGTTCCCTGTCAAGTTTGTCTGTGTTGCTGAACTCTCGTGTCCAGCCTCTGGCGAACGTCGATGAGATGACTCCGCGTGATGGTTGAGGGAGCTTCTCGTTCTGCTTGACCTTCGAGTCGGGTGGAAGGTTTAGCGTCGGGGGTGTGACCACGTATCGCATCTCGCAGTTGGCTGAGCGCTCCGGCGTCCCGGCCACGACTCTCACGACGCCGGTGCGCGTCGTCTGACACGGCCCCGAGAGCTCAGTTCTTCGAGTGTCAGGTCGATGACGGCGACTTGGTCGCCGGCGTGCCCGAGACTTGCGTAGAGGACGCGGAAGCCGCGCACGGCACCGTCGACGAGTAGCGCCGCCTCGAGGGACTCGAGGCGCAACAGGGTCCGTCCCGGGCGCCGCGGCCGTCAGCTCCAGTCGTAGGACCCCCCGACCGGTTCCATACCTACCGGCACGCTTTGAGCGGATCCAATCATTCCCGTGTCCTCAGAGGCTTGCACCGAAGCCATCGACAACGAGCCGACACATCCGTACTGTATCTACATTCGCGCATGAATGTAAGTTGGGCGGCCAAATGACGACGATGCACATGCAGGTTCAACGGGAACTCCTTGCTCGCCTGGACCGGTCGACTACGCGGTGGACTCCTTCGACGGAGTCCTGATGGGGCTCGCTGTGGCGGCACTCTCGGCCTCGCCATGCCAATCATCGGCTTCGCGGGCACGTTCGCGTGCATGGTCATCGTGCTGGTCATCGCGTGCGTCGTCGTGCTGGCCTTCGGTCCACCCACCGCCCGCGTCAGCCTCGAAGAGGCCGCACTGACGACGCACTGACACCCACTACCTGCACGACCGGAAGGACTTCACCCATGCAGCAACACATCACCGCCGACGCGGCACGCGAGTTCCAGCGCCGCCACGACGCCGTCCTGGCAGCCCTGCGCGAGGAAGGACGCCCGCAGCTCGTTGTGACCAGCACCGAGTCGCTCTTCTACTTCACCGGGGCGACCATCGAGGCGCTGGAACGGCCTTTCTTCCTCGTCCTTGACGCCGACACTGGCGGGCGGCACTTCCTGGTCCCCGAGCTTGAACGCACCCACGTGCTCGGCTTCTGGGGCACCGACAATCAGCAGGTGCTCGCCTACCGCGAGTTCCCCGCGCCGGTCGGCGAAGCCTGGCACGACGTCCTGGCGCCGCTCCTCAAGCACGAGTTCACGTACGAACCGTCGACCCCGGCCTACATCGCCTCGGTGTTCGACGCCCTCGGCGGCAGCCACGCCGACGTGCTCCGCCCGGTGCAGCTAGTCAAGTCCGACTACGAGGTCGCCCAGGTAGCCATCGCCGCCGACTACGCCCGCCGCGGCGTGGAGAAGCTGCTCGTCGGCACCTATCCCGGCACCAGCGTTGTCGAGGGCTACATGACCTCGAACGCCATCCAGCGGGCGGTCATCGCGGAACAGCAAATCTTCAACCCGCTCGCCTCGAGCATCACCGTCGCCGCCTGGCCGGCACCGGTCAGCTCCGAACCCCACTCGGTGCCGCCGCTAGCCGCGACGCTGGACGGCGGGCCCCACGTCGTGATGGCGCTGACCAGGGTCAACGGCTACGCGGCCGAGTGCGAGCGGACCTTCTTCACCCACGCGCCGACCCCTGACGAGCGCGACCTGTTCGCTGCCATGCTCGGCGCCCGCGCGCTGGCCTACTCGATGGTCCTTCCCGGTGTGCACGCCGCGGAGATCGACGAAGCCGTGAACGCCCACCTCGCCGCCCTCGGGTACGACGACCACCAGCAGCGTATGCACCGCACCGGCCACGGGTTCGGTCTCAGCGCGCACGAGCCGCCATGGATCGCGGTCGGCAGCGACGACGTCCTGGCGCCGAACATGCTGATCTCCATCGAGCCTGCTGTCTACGTCGAAGGAATCGGCGGGTACCGACACTCCGACACCGTGCTGGTCACTCAGGACGGCTACCGCTCGCTGAGCCCGACCGCGGACGACATCGACTCGCTCACCCTCACCACCTCGAGCCGGTTCCGGCGCACCAAGGGTGCACTGGTGCGTCGCGTGGCGGGAGTCCGGTGACGGCGCTGCTCCTGGCGCAGGTCGTGTACGCGACCGTGGGCGTGGCCTACAACGTGGTCAGCCTGCGTGCCGTGCGTGCCGGCCGGCAGCCACTGAGCCAGGGGTCGGCCGCGGCGGGGCTGGCGGTGATGCTCGCCTACGGCGCCAGCCTGAGCCTGGGCTTCGCCGGCCTCGACGTGGCCTACCGGGCCGCCATGACCTTGTTCATCGTGGTCATCGGGTACGCCGGTCTGTTGGTCCATCTGCGCCGTGGACCCAGCGAGTACTACCGCACCAGTTATCTAGTGCCGTCAAGTGTCTCTACAGGTCAACGAGTTGAAGTCGTGTAAGGCAAGTTAGGCATATACGAGTGGGCTCCGCTCGGCCGATACCGTGAGCGAGTGACCGGTGTCTCCGGGGTGACTATCGGTGAAATGCCCTGTTCCCTCCCGGTAGAGGACGCCTGGCGGTTCCTGCCGTGGGGCACATGCCAAAGGGCTGGCGCAGACAGGCGGCAGGGGGGCCCTGAAGCAGGCCGGACACGGCGCAAGAGCCGCTACAGCAACACCGACGGCGGCCAGTGCCTCGAAGTCGCCGACAACCTCTGCGTCGCCCTCGTCCGCGACTCCAAGACCCCCGAGGGCCCGGCCCTCGTAGTCCAGGCCACCGCCTGGACCACCTTCGTCACCGCCCGTACGCCGTGACGAACTCCCCGCCTGCTGAGGGACGTACGACCGTCACGTACGAGGGCGGGCTTCAGGGCTCGCCAGATTCCAGTCCTGCGCCGCCGCCCAGTCGGCGAAGGTCTGCCAGGCCACCTCGGGGTGGTCGCGGCGCAGGCCCTCGACATCCACGTCCATGCCCTTGACTGTGAGGTAGCGGAACATGGCGGCCAGATCGGATGAGTGCGCATCGACCTGGTCGAAGGGGACCGTCGCGAACTCGATCGGACGGCCGCAGACGCCGGAGAAGATCTCGGCGATCTCCGCACACGTCAAGCGGTCGGACGCCAGGTCGATGCGCCGCCCGGCGAACTCCTCGGGGTGTCGCAGGACGAGCGCCGCGAACGCGCCGATGTCGGCGGCCGGGATGAACGGCAGCGGCATGTCTGCGGGCAGAGGCAGGGCGAACCGGCCTTCGCGCAGGCCGCTCATCGTCGACTCGCCGGTGTAGTTGTCCATGAAGTTACCCGGGGCGATGACCGTCCAGGGGATGCCCAGGTCCCGCAGACGCAGTTCGACGCGGTACTTGCTGTCGAAGTGGGGGATGCCGGTGCCGCGGTCCGCGTTGGCGGCAGAGGTGAAGACGATGTGCCGGACGGCTTTGCTCGCGGCGGCGGCGTCGAGCAGCGCGAACGCCTGCCGCAGCTCCGCGTCGACATCGATAACGTAGGGCGTGGACATCGCGAACAGCGCATCGGCTCCGGCGAGCGCGGCATCCAGGCCGGCGCGGTCGTCGAAGTCGGCGTACGCAACCTCCGCGCCGAGCCGGCGCAATTCCTCTGCGGCCGCCGACGACGGGTTACGGGTCAGCGCGCGGACCCGTGACCCGTGGCTGAGCAGGGCCCGAGCGGTGGCGCCGCCCTGGACGCCGGTCGCGCCGGTGACAGCGACGATGGGCTGATAAATTGCCTGTGTCATGCAGTGAACATACATTATTGCCTGCGCTGCGCAGACATTGAGGAGCGGATCGTGCCCCTAGGTCATCGGCCGACGTGGCTGGAACTGGACTCCCGGCGGTATCTGGCCTCCTATGTGCTGTTCAACCAGGCGGTGGCCGACCACCTGGGGTTGCACTCGACGGACGTGCAGTGCCTCAACCTGCTCGACATCGAGCCGGGCCCCTGTACGACAGGCAGGATCGCCGAGCTGACCGGCCTCACCAGTGGCTCGGCGACCAGGCTGGTCGACCGCCTGGAGAAGGCCGGGTACGTCATCCGGCGGCGGGACGAGCAGGACCGGCGACGGGTGCTGGTCGAGCCGGTGGCCGCCGCCATGCAGCGCTTCGGCGAGTTCTGGAACTCGCTCGACGAGGGCTGGCAGGCAATGCTCGACGGCTACACCGAACAGGAACTGGCCCTGCTCGGCCGCCATATGCGCCGCACCACCGAACTCGCCCGGCGACAGATCGAGCACCTGCGTGCCCTGCCGGCGGAGTCGAGGTGAGCCCTGCCGTACAAGCGCGGTGTTCAAGGCCCGGTACTCCCGAAGGTGGCGCCCCGGGGCGCCACCTTCGGGAGTACCGGGCCGCCAACGAACGTGCCGTACATGCCTGAACACCCCTCAGATACCTGTCAGGCACGGGCTCCTCGGGCTACTTGCCAGAACATCCCTGACACTCAATCCGCACCCTAGACGAGTCATTCCGAAT
>NZ_LIRK01000042.1 GCF_001419765.1 Streptomyces torulosus | reverse complement strand
CCCTACTCCCGCCCTGCCCCCGCGCAAGGCCAGCTCTGCGGCAGGTGGACCTTCGCCCATGCGGCGAGCTCCTGGAGCGCCGGGTCCAGCGCGGCGCCCGCGTCCGTCAGGCGGTAAGTGACCCGCAGGGGCGGCCCCTCGTTGACCTCGCGCAGGACGAGGCCCGCCGCGGCGAGTTCCGTGAGGCGGTCGGAGAGCATGCGCTCGCTGATGCCGGGGATCGCCCGACGCAGGTCGACGAAGTGCGCGGGATGCGGCATCAGCGCGGCCACGATCAGGCCCGTCCATCGCTTTCCGAGCAGAGCGAACACACGCGTCATGCCTTCTCCGACCGGCTGGCACGGACCGGCACCACGGAGATCCTGCTGCTTTTCCGCCATGTGTCCAGCGTACTGGGCTCTCGTTCGGGGATGAAAAAAAGTAAGCGACTGTGTTATCCATAGTCGAGTACCAAAACGAAGCGACTTCCTTGGAGTGCGCCATGGCCACCCTTCTCCACCTGGACTCGTCCGTCTTCCCCATCGACGCCTCGACGTCGCGCGCGGTGACGGAGACCTTCCGCAAGGCCTGGGAGGAGCAGCATCCGGACGGCACGGTCATCTACCGCGACCTCGACGTCGACCCCGTGCCGCACATCAGCGCCGACGCGCACACCGCCGGCTTCGCCGACCCGGCCACGCACACCCCGGAGCAGGCCGCCGCCTTCGCCGAGCGCGAGAAGCTCATCGCCGAGCTGGAGGAGGCCGACGCGATCCTGATCGGCGCCCCCATGTACAACTTCTCGATCCCGTCGACCCTCAAGGCCTGGCTGGACAACGTGGTCCTCATCGGCCGTACCGCCATGACCGAGGACTCGAAGGCGAAGGGCACCCCCGTGACCGTCGTCGCCAGCCGTGGCGGCTCCTACGCGCCGGGCACGCCGCGCGAGCCCTTCGAGTACGTGCAGAACTACCTGAACGCGGTGCTCGCCGACGCCCTCGGCCTGGACGTCGACTTCATCGTCCCGGAGCTGACCATGGCGCCGCACAACCCGGCGATGAGCGAGCTGATCCCGCTCTCCGAGGCCTCCCGCGCCCAGGCCCTCGACGACGCGGCCACCAAGGCGAAGACCCTCGCGGAGCGTCTGGCCGCGTGACCGACGACCGGCCGGCACACGGCGGCACACCTGCCCACCGCGCGCCGGCCGACCCCGTCACCACGAGGTCGCCAGACCGGCGCCGCCCCTCAGGATCGGGCTCACCACACAGGCTCAAGACCCTCAGGCCTCGTAGGACGCGTCCTGCGCGGTCGTGACCACCTTCTGCCCGTCGGCCCGGTCGAGCAGCCCGGCCGACACCCAGGTGTTCACGGTCGCCCGCACGCGCGCGACCAGCGCACCCTTGTCGGCGAACGGCGCCCCCGCCCAGATCTCGTCGAGCAGGGTCGTCCCGTCGGACTTCGCCGGGTTGGCCACGCCCGAGTCGGTGCCACCGAGGACGACCTTCGGTTCGGAACGCCTGATGTACGCGTGCGTGGGATCCTCGGTGCCCTCGTGGAAGGGCGCGAACTCGGTGCCGTCCAGCGTGTAGTGCAACGGCTTTCCGCTCACCGGCGTGAGGGAGGGCAGCAGGTCACCGGAGAGTCCGGCGTTGCCGTACAGGCCGAAGGACAAATAGCTCGTACTGGTGCTCCGGCCGACCAGGTTCACCGGCCCGTGGAACAGGGTCTGCAGGGTCGGGTCGTCGAGGGCCTTCTCCACCCGCAGCCGGAACGGGATCGTCACGCGTACGACGTCCCCGTCACGCCAGGTGCGGGACGGGATCGTGAAGTAGCTCCCGGCGGCCGGCGTCCCGCTCACCGCGCTGCCGTTGACGGTCACCCGGAACCCGGCGGTCGCCCAGGAGGGCACGCGCAGCTTCATCTCGAAGGTGCCGCCACCACCCTCGACGGTGATCGTGGAGCCCTGCTCGCGCGGGTAGTCGGTGGTCTGGGTGACCGTCACGCCCTGGGCGGTCCAGTCGAGCGTGGTGGCGCTGTACAGGTTGACGTACAGCGCGCTGCCGTCGGCCTTCGCGAAGTACACGGAGTCCTGGTACTTCGTCGCGCTCTCCATGCCCGTTCCCTCGCAGCAGGTCGTGCCCTGCTTCGGGGTGTAGTCGCGCACATGGCCGGGCTTGAGGCCGATGAAGTACGTGACCAGCGGCTTCTCCGCGTCGGCCGTGTCCTGCTTGGAGCCGAGCACCTGGTTGAACAGGGCCCGCTCGTAGTAGTCCATGTACTTCGGGTCCTGTTCGTGGAAGAACAGCATCCGGCTCAGTTTGAGCATGTTGTACGCGCAGCAGGTCTCGGCGTTGGTGTCGCTGATCGTGCTGGAGACGGCTCCGCGGGCCTTCCAGAACTCGGCCGTGCTCGTCCCGCCGATGCCGTACATGCGCTGGGGGACGACCATGTCCCAGAAGTTCTTGGCGGCGGTGAGATAGCGGCTCTCGCCCGTCGCGTCGTACAGGCGGACGTACCCGGTGAAGATCGGGATGTGCTGGTTGGCGTGGAGGCCGTCGAGGATGTCGGTGTTCGCGGCGCAGGCGTCGATGAGCCGGTCGAGGTCGAAGAGCTTGGCCAGGGCGAGGTGATCGGCCTCCCCGGTGATCGTGTACAGGTCGACGATCGTCTCGACGATGCCGCCGAACTCGCCGCTGGAGAAGATGCCCCACATCCGCTGCAGCGTGGCGTCCGGCAGCTTGGACAGCCGGGAGTACATCCAGTCGCACATGCCGGACGCGAGGTCCAGCGCCCGGGCGTCGTCGGTGGCCAGATAGGCGTCGACCAGGCCCTTGAGGATCTTGTGCGCGGTGTAGTACGGCGCCCACACCTTCGTGTAGTCACCGCTGGTCATCGACTCCAGCGCGATGAACTGCGTCTCCGGGTACGCGGCGAGGAACCCGGGATGGCTCAGCCCGCCCCAGGTGCGGCGCAGGGTGGCGGTGAGGCCGCGTCCGGAGGCGTCGGCGAACGTGCCGCTGTCGGTGGCCGCGAACGCGTAGGACGCGAGGTCGCCGAGCCCCGCAGAGGATTTCCTGGCCTCGTTCGACTGGAGCGAGGTGATCTCGGCCGCCGTGAGGGCCCGTGACCAGACGTTGAACTCGTCGAAGGCACCCGCGTACACCGGGTCGCCGGAGAAGTTCGAGCGGCCCAGCCAGTTGTTCGCCAGGGCGCCCAGGGCGGACGGGTCGAGCGTCATCGAGGCGTTCCGGGCGACGGCTGTGCCGTTGACGTAGAGGGTGCCCGTGGAGCCTGAGAGGGTCACCGCCAAGTGGCTCCACTGGTTCAGCGGGAGCGCGGCCGTGCCGTTGAGCCCCTGCTCGCCGCCCGGCCCGCTGGTGGTGACAGCGAACCGGGGCACCCCGTCGGCGTTGCGGGTGGCAAGGTACATGTACCGGGTGGTGTTGTCGCCGAAGTCGAAGACCCGCTGCCAATTGGCGTTGTGGGTGGGCCTCACCCAGACCGACAGGGTGATCGCCGCGGCATCGCCGAGCACGGCGGACGGCAGGTCGACGTACTGGTACGAACCCCGGACGTTCTCGTGGGCGCCACCCCACTTCCCGGTGACGGCAAGCACCTTCGGGTCGCCGCGCAGCGCCTCGCGCACCTCGCTCAGGGCGCCGACCATGCTCCGGATCCGGTCGGCGTACGCGGTGTCCCCGGTGCCGGCGTAGGCCTGGGCCAGCATCGTCAGGAAGTGCCCGGTGTAGTGGCCCCGGAGGTTGCCGTTGGCCTCGCCGTCGAGACCCTCCCAGCCACCGGGGGCGACCGCGCCCCTGGTGGAGAGCCCCGCGTTGGCACGGAACACCTGGAGCAACCGGTCGACGTCGTAACCGCGGCCGTGGTCGAGCATCAGCTGCCGTTTGTCGGCGAACAGGCCAGGGCCGAGCGTCACGTCCTTGAGCCCGAAGGGCCGCACCGACCAGGTGGACGGCGCCGGAACGGCGGCGGCCGCACGACCACCACCCGCCCCGAAAGAGACTCCGGGTACTACCGCGGCGACGATCGCGGACTGGAGCAGAAAGCGTCTGGAGAGGGGCGGAGCCATGTGCGCCTCGTCTCTGGCATGTGTGTGGGGGGCAAGGGACCAGACAACAATCATTCGAAATTACGAACGCTGTACGATTTGCCGACCAGAAGATAGGCAGGGGGCGAGCGAGCGTCAACGGTGCTGCCGGGAATTCACAGGCCTCACGCCCAGGCAGGAGACCCTTCGCCACCCGCGCACGTTGCACCGAATCAGCGCGAACCTGGCACCACGCGCCCCCAGGAGCCACGGGGAATCCACCCGCAGGCGACCCCGATAGACGCTGGTCAACCGCCCCGCCCACACCTCCACCCCAGCGGCCGGTGATCGAAGCGAAGGCCGACCGGCTGATCCTGTCCGGACCATGGATAGCCCAATCGAGTTCAGCACCCTGCGACCCCGAGCCCTCCCCGACGGCGAGCGCCAGGAGTTCCACGCGGTCATACGACACACCCGCACCGGTCTGATCGCCGGCTCCGACCGCGTCCCGCCCCCTCTCACGCATGGACAACAGCAGCCCGCCATCGCCGAGCACCCCGTCTACCAGGACCTGCTGGTCCGAGCGCGTCGCCTCACCAGCTACGCCCCGCACTGCTTCACGTAGAACATCACCGATACACCGCTCTGCGACGTTTCACGTGAAACACGGCCCCGCCCGCGCACAGGAGACTCGGCACGCCCCCACGCCGTCTCGCGCCACCAAAAAACGAAAGCCCTTACCGAACCCGCTGAGAGACTCCTCACACTTCACCAACCAGGCGGTCGTATCGGTCGCGCCTCCGGAGTCCCCGCGGACACAAAAAGAAGCGGTCCCATCGTCTTCACGATGGAACCGCTTCGCTGTGCGCGAGGGGGGAGTTGAACCCCCACGCCCTTGCGGGCACTGGAACCTGAATCCAGCGCGTCTGCCTATTCCGCCACCCGCGCATTGGGTGTGTCCTCGGGCCCTGCCCTTTCGGTGCTGGCGCCTTCCGACATCCAGAAGATTAGCACGCTGGAGAGGGTGGGTTCACATCCCTTTCCGTGGCCGCCCCCGCCCCGGCTCACCGGCCCCGGAGCGACCAGCGAGGGCCGAACACCTGCCCCGTTCCGCCACGTATCAACGAGTGCTGGTTCACGTATCAACCTCGTACCGGTCCCGGCCATCTCCACTGGAGGAGGGCAGGGTCCACAGTGAGGTGCGGGACACTGGTCTCGTGCCGCCTCTACGATCCTTGGCAGAGTTCGGGCGGGAGTAGTTCGAAGAGGAGCTCCGGTGGGAATCCGGGAGGGGACCTCAGTGGGCGTCGGCGCCGGTGACACCGGCCGACGGGGCCGACCGGGGGAACCAGCCGATTTCCCGGCGCGTGGATACGATCAGTAAGCAGTACGGACGCAGTACGCAGAGCGGTGACGACGGAGGAGGTGCCCCATGGGAGTCCTGAAGAAGTTCGAGCAGCGTCTCGAAGGTCTGGTCAACGGCACCTTCGCCAAGGTGTTCAAGTCCGAGGTCCAGCCCGTGGAGATCGCGGGAGCGCTCCAGCGTGAGTGCGACAACAACGCGACCATCTGGAACCGCGACCGGACGGTCGTCCCCAATGACTTCATCGTGGAACTGAGCACGCCCGACTTCGAGCGCCTCAGCCCCTACTCCGGCCAGCTCGGCGACGAGCTCGCCGGCATGGTGCGCGACTACGCCAAGCAGCAGCGGTACACCTTCATGGGCCCCATCAAGGTCCACCTGGAGAAGGCGGACGACCTCGACACCGGCCTGTACCGGGTGCGCAGCCGTACGCTCGCCTCCTCCACCGACCAGCAGGGCCCCGGGGGCGCCCCGGCGAACGCCGGCGGTGGCCGCCCCGGCGGCTACGGCTACCCGCCCACCGGCGCGCCCACCGGCGCCCCGCCCATGCCGGCCACGCCGCCGCCCGGCGGCCGTCCCGGCTCGGCCCCCTACCTCCAGCGCGCCGGGGCAGCCCCGGGCGCCGCTGGACGCACGCGCTACTGGATCGAGATCAATGGCACCCGCCATCAGATCTCCCGCCCGACGCTGGTGCTGGGCCGCAGCACCGAAGCCGACGTGCGGATCGACGACCCCGGCGTCTCCCGCCGGCACTGCGAGATCCGGACCGGAACGCCCTCGACGATCCAGGATCTCGGGTCCACCAACGGCATCGTGGTGGACGGGCAGCACACCACCCGCGCTACGCTCCGCGACGGCTCGCGGATCGTCGTGGGCAGCACCACCATCATTTACCGGCAAGCCGAAGGGTGAAGCGGGGGCAATGTCAGAGCTGACCCTCACGGTCATGCGGCTGGGGTTCCTGGCCGTACTGTGGCTGTTCGTGATCGTGGCCGTGCAGGTCATCCGCAGCGACCTGTTCGGTACGCGCGTCACCCAGCGGGGGTCGCGCCGGGAGAACGCGCGGCCGCAGAACGCCGCCCGGCAGGCCGCGCCGCCGCAGCAGCGCGGCCAGCAGCCCGCCGCCACCGGCGGCCGCCGCGGGCGCAACGCCCCCACCAAGCTCGTCGTCAGCGAGGGCACGCTGACGGGGACGACCGTCGCGCTGCAGGGCCAGACCATCACCCTGGGCCGCGCGCACGACTCCACGATCGTGCTGGACGACGACTACGCCTCCAGCCGGCACGCCCGGATCTACCCGGACCGCGACGGCCAGTGGATCGTCGAGGACCTGGGGTCCACCAACGGCACGTATCTCGACCGGAACCGACTGACGACTCCCACGCCGATCCCGCTGGGCGCGCCGATCCGCATCGGCAAGACCGTCATCGAGCTGCGGAAGTAGTGCTACATCATGAATAGGCGCGAGCGGAGCGAGCACGCAGCGGCGGTCCCCACCAGGGGCCCCGGCGCGCTCCCGACCGGAGGGTGGGCACCGTGCGGATGTACCCGGAGCCGACGGGCGAGGTGCGCATGAGTCTGTCACTGCGCTTCGCCGCCGGATCGCACAAAGGCATGATCCGTGAGGGCAACGAGGACTCCGGCTACGCCGGCCCGCGGCTGCTCGCGATCGCCGACGGCATGGGCGGCCAGGCGGCCGGCGAGGTCGCCTCCTCCGAGGTGATCTCCACCCTGGTCACGCTCGACGACGACATCCCCGGCTCCGACATCCTGACCTCCCTCGGCACCGCCGTGCAGCGCGCCAACGAACAGCTGCGCGCCATGGTCGAGGAGGACCCCCAGCTGGAGGGCATGGGCACCACGCTCACCGCCCTGCTGTGGACCGGCCAGCGCCTCGGTCTCGTCCACGTCGGCGACTCCCGCGCCTACCTCCTGCGCGACGGCGTCCTCACCCAGATCACCCAGGACCACACCTGGGTGCAGCGGCTGGTCGACGAGGGCCGCATCACCGAGGAAGAGGCCACGACCCACCCGCAGCGCTCCCTGCTGATGCGCGCGCTGGGCAGCGGCGACCACGTCGAGCCCGACCTCTCCATCCGTGAGGTCCGCGCCGGCGACCGGTACCTGATCTGCTCCGACGGCCTGTCCGGCGTGGTCTCCCACCAGACGATGGAGGACACCCTCGCCAGCTACCAGGGCCCCGAGGAGACCGTCCAGCAGCTGATCGAGCTCGCACTGCGCGGCGGCGGCCCCGACAACATCACGGTCATCGTCGCCGACGTCCTCGACCTCGACACGGGCGACACCCTCGCCGGCCAGCTCCACGACACCCCGGTCGTGGTGGGCGCGGTCGCCGAGAACCAGCTCCACCTCCAGGACAACGGCATCATGCAGACCCCCGCCGGCCGCGCCTCCGGGCTCGGCCGCCAGGGGCACCCGCAGGGCGGTGGCGGTGAGTTCGGCCCGCCCGGCTCCGGCGACACCACCGGGTACATGCCGGCGGCGGGCAGCTTCGGGAACTACTCCGACACCGACTTCGTCAAGCCGCGCAAGAAGGGCCGGTGGCTCAAGAGATCCTTCTTCGGCATCCTCGGCCTCGCCGTGATCGGCGGGGGCCTCTACGGCGGATACCGCTGGACGCAGACGCAGTACTACGTCGGCGCCAACGACGACCATGTCGCGCTGTACCGCGGCATCAGCCAGGACCTGGCGTGGATCTCGCTCTCGAAGGTGGAGAAGGACCACCCCGAGATCGAACTCAAGTACCTGCCGCCGTACCAGCAGAAGCTTGTCGAAGCCACGATCGCCGAGGGCGGTCTGGACAACGCCAAGAGGAAGATCGACGAACTGGCCACCCAGGCGTCGGCGTGCAAGAAGAGCGCCGAGCGCCGCGAGGCGGCGGACAACAACGCCAAGACCGGTGCGGGCGAGGCCGGGGGCACCACGGGAACCACGAAGACCTCCCTCACGTCCAAGGCCACACCGTCCCCGACGTCGAAGCCGTCGACGTCCCCGAGCCCGACCCAGTCCACACCCACACCGTCAGCCGGCCCCAGCCTCTCGGAGGAGGAGCAGAAGCTGGTCTCGCGGTGCGGTGAGCAGTAGGCAAGCCGCGAGGGGCCCACGCACACGATGAGCAGTACTACCAACACGTCGACGCAGCACACGTCCACGATCGGCGCGATCGGCGCGCCGAGCCGTCGCAACACCGAACTGGCGCTGCTGGCTTTCGCGGTCGTCATTCCGGTGTTCGCCTACGCCAACGTGGGTCTCGCGATGAATGGCCAGATCCCGGCCGGCCTCGCCGCCTACGGCATCGGCCTCGGTGTAATGGCCCTGGGCGGCCATCTCGTCGTCCGCAAGTTCGCGCCGTTCGCGGACCCGCTGATGCTGCCGCTAGCAACGCTCCTGAACGGGTTGGGGCTGGTGGCCATCTGGCGTCTGGACCAGTCGGAGCGGCTGCAGCTGCGCAGCGAGTACTTCGAGGCCTCGCCCCGGCCATGGAGATGTACGTGTAGCGCTGCAGGACCCGGTGGTCCTTGAGGAGGATCAGAACAGCGATGAACAGGGCCACGCCGATCGCGGAGTTCAGCAGCTGCCGGGGCGAGGCCTCGAAGT
>NZ_LIRK01000419.1 GCF_001419765.1 Streptomyces torulosus | reverse complement strand
CCCTTGGGGAACTCCACGTGCGGCAGCTGCACCACTTGGTCCCGGTCGGCCGTGAGCGTGTCGAAGCCGTCCCACAACGCCAGGTGCCGCCGCGGCTCGGACTCGTCCTCGTACGCCACCACCAGTGTCCAACCGCCCCAGGCACCGGCGGCCGAGCGGCCCATGGCCACATTGACCTGCGCAACGGTGTAGAGACCGGAGCCGCTGGATCGCACCAGTTCCGTGACGTCCGCCGAGGCCTGGTAGGCGTCCGCGCCCCGTGCCACGCGGTGCCCGACCATCGTGTCGGCGAGCACCTCCTTGTAAGCTCCGCCGGGCTCCGCGATGAGCACCCGCTCGTTGCTCTCTGGCGGCTTCTGTTCCCCCACCCGCAGGTTCCCGCCCCAGTACAGACGGGCGTACGTCACCCGCGCGCCCGTCGGCAGACGGACCTCGCCGCGGCTGGAGTTGTAGGTGTTGGGGTCGCTGTCCAGGTCGATGTAGAACATGTCGAAGTCGCCGTTGGCCGCCGTACCGCCCCCGCGTGCGTCCAGGCACGAGGCGCTGTCCGCACCCGACGTGGCCGTACGGCAGGTGATGGACGAGTTGGCGGCGCGGACGAATCCGCCGTGCTGCACCACGCTGTAGCGCTGCCCGAAGGGCAGGCTCGCCGCCTCCTCCGACGGCGCGGTGGACGTGGCCGTCGCGGGGGTGCCGGGTGTCAGGAGAGGAGCGAGGGCGCAGCAGCCCACGATGACGCGGCGCAGCAGAAAGCCCGAGTTATGGCGCATGACCGGCGGTGCCCTTTCGGGATGCTTGGCGGCCGAGGTGCGCCCCGACCGGTGCACAGCGGCCAGGGGCCGCGGGGAACCGCCACGGTATCGGCCAAGCCGCACATATCGCCGAAACCAGACATGCGTGTCGAAATCATAAAACGGGGTACATGGCGGATCACCCTTTCGGCAGCGCAACTCCGCTGCCTGTCGTGCGTTGATCCGACGTCGGGCGCACCGCCCGGATGTACTGCGTCACTACCAAGGAGTACTTCTCCATGTCGCGTATCGCGAAGGGCCTGGCCCTGACCTCTGTTGCCGCCACCGTTGTGGCGGGCTCCGCCGGCGTCGCCGCCGCCGACAGCGGCGCGAAGGGTGTCGCCGCCCAGTCCCCGGGTGTGCTGTCGGGCAACGCCATCCAGGTCCCGCTCCACATCCCGATCAACCTCTGCGGGAACAGCGTCAGCCTCGTCGGTGTGCTGAACCCGGCGTTCGGCAACGTGTGCATCAACCGCTGACGCGCTCGCATTTCCGGCCGTCCTCCCCCGTGCGGGAGGGCGGCCGGTCCGTGTTGGTCGAGCCGGGGGACGGCTGACTACGTACGGCCATCCTGGAGTTGCGCATGGTGATGGCGGGATGAACGGTGAGTGCAAGTTCTGCCGCACCGATCGAAGGGAAACACCCCCATGCGTGCTCAACCCGTCCGGCGGCTCGCGCCGTCGGCCCTCGCTGTCGCCCTCGTGCTCGGCATCACCGCTCCCGCCGCCCTGGCGAGCGACAGTGACACGAGTCATGACCGCACCCGGGCCACGGCGCCCGTACCCGCTGCGGATGCGCTGATGACGCAGGTCAAGTCGCTGGACGACCTCGCCCGCGCCCTGACGCCGGTCACCGCGCTGCTGGAGTCGGTACTCAAGGCGGACAACGGTCAGCTGTCCGCCGGGCAGGCGGCCCAACTGGGCGGCGACGTCAAGAAGTCCCTCACCGCGCTCGCCCCTGCGGCGCTGCCCGCCAAGCCGCCGACGCCTGCTGCTTCCGAGGCCAAGAAGCCGTCCGGACCGGGCGAGTCGACCAAGCCCACCAAGCCCACCAAGCCCATGGTGCCGACCCCGGTGACCGGGCCGATGGGAACAACGCCGCCGCAGCTCCGGCCCGCGCCCCCGCTGACCCTGCCCGGCGGAAGCGTCGCGTACAACCGCGACCCGATCGGCCTCGAGCGGACCGCGGTGGCCGACCTCCAGAAGAAGGTCGACATCCTGCTCAAGGCCGCCACCTCCGGCAAGCCCGCTCAGGTGACCCCCGCGGTCCGTGGCGTACTGACCGGCACCGTCAATGTGGTGACGGCCAGTCTGGTCGGCGGTGGCCTGCCGAAAGCGAGTCTGCCCGGTCTGCCCCCGTTGCAGCCGCCGGCCGGGGCTCTGCGGCCCTCCTGACGCCTGCGGAGATCGGTGTCCCCCCTACGGGAAACGGTGCCTGAGGCGAAGCAGGCGCCCCCCGGCTTCGGGCCGACCTGCCCGGTTCTCCGCTCCGATCGAGCAGGAGACCTCGCAGGCCGGCCCGACGGCTTCTTCCTGCCCGCAGATCTGCTGACACCGACTCGTATGAGAATCTGACACGCCGCGCATTCGGGTGAGTTGTGTGTCCTTCCACCCTCCACGGGGTTTCTGCGGCAGCCGGGACTCGTTGGGCAGAGGGCAGGCTGAGGCTCGAATCTCCCTTGCCTGCAGTGAGATTCTCCCCAACCGCATGAGTCCCCGAAAGGACATACCCGATGAAGTCGCTGAAGGCCGCTGCTGTCGTTGCCGGGTCCATCGCCCTCGCAGGAGCGAGTGCGCCCGCGTTCGCCGACACCGCGGACCTCATGCCTCCCAGCCTCGCCGGCGCCACGAAGTCCGTCAGCAAGACGTCCCTCGACGTCGTCCCGATGCGGCACCAGACGAACGCGCTCGACACCGAGAATAAGGGCTCCGTACTCAACGCCGTCAACGGCGCGACGAAGTCCCTCAACGCGAAGGGCGGCCCTACCCGACTGCTGGGCGGTCTGCCTCTCCAGCGCTGATCGGTTCGTGAGGCGGCCACGCGGTCCAATCTCCTGAGGGTCGAATCCGTGTCAGGCACGGGCTCGACCCTCAGTGCTGCCCGCGCGCTGTATCGCATCGGTGTTTTTGATCCCCATTCGTCATTCGTGGGGCGGTTACTGGAAAGCCGGGCGGCCGAGAATGCGGCGCGGGCGTCCCGAATATGCGGATCATGCTTCGGCCGTGAACTCGATGAGCGCTCCGATGCGCCCTTTTCGCACCGTTGGTCTTCCCGCACTCGTCATCACGAACCTGGACGGCGCCACCCCGACGGCGCCCTGGTCGAGCCCGCGGCGCCGGCCGCGTTCCCGTGCGATGGGGACGCACCGGGCAGTGCGGCGTGGGACGTCCTGCTGACCCGTGACCTGCGCCCCTGATGGCGACGGCGTCGCCGACCCCGCCCGCCGCCCAACGGCACCGGCCAAGCCGAGCGAACCGGTCCGAAGCGGGCGCAGGGTAATGGACGAACGTCACACGTGCGCGGGCGGGTCGCCCGGTGGTCCTCACCGCAGGCCGGACGGCCCCTGCGTCCGGTCGCCCCGCAACGCCAGGAGCTGCGCCGATGGCGAGAAGCGCCACGAATTTCTTCATTCAACCCCGGAAAGACGCGGTGCTGACCCGCTTCCCCCGTTTGCCGTAACTTCTGGCCATCCGAGTGAATGGCCAAGCTGTCTTGGCGGGAGGGTCGTTGATCAGGGTGTTCAATTCTTCTCGAGGGGCTTCGCAGCAGCGGAGCTTCCGCAGTTGAATGTCGAAAGGAAGAAATTCCGTGTCGAAGATTACCTTCGAAGAGCTGAGCGTCCTCACCGGCGAGATGCTGCCGGAGCGCGCGGTTCTGTCCGCCCTCGGCAACGTGGGCGGCAACGACGGCGCCATCGTGAGCAACTCCTGCGCGATCCAGCAGGCCCAGAACCCGGGCGGACTGGTCGGCGCCCTGGGCCTCGGCCAGGCTGCGTACCAGCAGCAGGCTTGCGCCCCCACGGCGGTCGCGTTCTAGTAGCAACGGTAGCGGCCGGGGGCTCCTGCCCCCGGCCGCCGCTGGCCTCATTTCAGCACACGCTTATGACGGCGTGTGCTTTCGGCGCCTGTAGCGGTGCTGGGTGCCTCCTCTGAAAGGTGCCACAGCGCCGCTTTCTGGCATGAGAAAGGAAAGCCGTGTCTCGTATCGGCTACGAGGAACTCAATTCTCTCTCCGGCGAGCTGCTCCCCGAAAAGATGTTGCTCTCCCTCGCGCTGAGCGGTGCCGATGCTCATGGCCCGGATGACTTGCCCGCAGGCGGTGACGGCAAGGACGGCAAAGTCACGGTCGCCTATGCCTGTCAGGTCCAGCAGACCCAGGCCTCGCAGGGCCTGCTCGGCGCGCTGGGCCTGGGCTCCCCGGCCAGCAGCACCACGACGTGCGTGCCGGCTGCGGTCGTCCGCCACTGAGACGCACACCCTCCGCAGCCGGCCGCGTTCACCGTGGCGGCAGTACCGGTGCACCGGTACCTGCCATCGAGGCCGGGACTGCGGTCGGCCGCTCGAGAACGCCTCCGCCGTAGGCGGTAAGCGCACCCGGGTCCGGCCGTCGCAAGGGCCCGGCGGGAGAACTATCCCCTTGGGAGATCTCATCAGTACGCAAGCACCCACCCCGGTCCATGAGGAGCCTCCTGCTCCCGCCGGGGCTCTACCCATGCTCACCGAGGGAACCGAACTGGTGGGCGAGTTCGTCGGTTCCGGATACCGCCACCCACCACACCTGGTGCACCGTTTCGACGGGCAGGTCATCCACCTCCCCGACCTTCTCTACGAGACCGCCAGGAGCCTGGAGCGGCAGCAGGCCAAGGCGACGAAATCCGGGGACGGCCCTCACCTCCTCGACCGTGTGGCGCGGGAACTCTCACGGACCACGGGCCGTACGTTCACCGCCGACCACGTGGCATTCGTGCTCGACAACAAGCTCGCGCCACTGGGGATCACCACCCGAAGTGACGGCACCCTTGCCGACTTCGCCAAGGCCGAGCACCCGTTCCTGGGCCTCCGCTACCGCGCCGCGCTGGTCTCCGAAAACGCCGCCTGGATCATCGCGGGGATCTTCTCCTGGTTGTTCCAACCCGTCCTCGTCCTCATGGTCGTAGCGACGTTCCTGGCCACCGAGATCTGGCTGTTCTCCACCCAGGACGCCGGCCTCGCCATGACTCAGGTGATGTACGACCCCGGCGGCATTCTCGCCATGGTGGGACTGGCTCTGGCCTCTGCCGCCTTCCATGAGGTCGGCCACGCCGCGGCCTGCCGCTACGGGAAGATTCGCCCTGGGGCCATGGGGTGCGGGATCTACCTGGTGTGGCCGGCCTTCTACACCGACGTCACCAACTCCTACCGGCTCGGCCGCGGCGGACGACTGCGCACCGACCTGGGCGGCGTCTACTTCAACAGTCTGTTCATCCTCGGACTGATCGCGCTGTACATCCACAGTCCGTCCCCGGTGCTGCTCGCGGCGATCCTGCTCATCAACCTGGAAGTCGTCCAGCAGCTTCTGCCGACCCTCCGCTTCGACGGCTACTACATCATCTCCGACCTGGTCGGCATCCCGGACCTGTTCAAGTACATCGGGCCCATCCTGCGACGCACGATCCTGCGGCGCCCACCGGAAGAGCGGCTGCAGGCCCTCAAGTGGTGGCCCCAGGTCGTCGTCACGATCTGGGTGCTCACGGTGCTGCCCGTCCTCGTCCTGCAACTCGGCATCATCGTCTTCCGCCTGCCCCAGATGGTGGCCGCGGCGTGGACCACCGCCACCACGCTCATCATCAACGCCACCACGAGCGGCACACCCGTGCTGAGCACCGTGTCGGCCTGCGTGCGAATCCTCCTGCTTCTGCTGCCGCTGGTGGGCATCGCGCTCGTCCTCTGGCAACTGCTCAACACCGGGGTCCAGATGCTCCGCAAGCGTTACGGCAAGCACACGGCCCGGCCCCAGGGCCGCCGAGGCCACTGGCACGGCACACCGTCGCTGCTGCTGTGGGGGGCCCTCGCCGCCGTCGCCGCCGTGGCCCTGACCTACGTGCTGTGGACAGCCCTGAGCCGCCCGGCGGCAGGGTTGTCAACGGACCGGGCGGCTCAGGGCTGTCC
>NZ_LIRK01000418.1 GCF_001419765.1 Streptomyces torulosus | reverse complement strand
GACGACGATGTGCGCGCCCCGGCACCCGCCCCCGCTCGCTGCGCCGCCGGGTCGCGCACATCGTCGTCGGCGTCCTGCTCGGCTACTTCGCCCTGTGGGCCGCCGGCACGCTCGGGATCCTGGCCGTGTCGTACGTCGCGCGCGAGTCGGCCGCGCCACCCGCCGGTACCCGTGCCGTGCAGGGCATCCACAACTTCCAGCCCGTCGGCACGGCCGGCAAGCTGTGGCGAGGGGCGGCCCCCTCCCCCGCCGGCTACCGGGCGCTCTCCGACCTCGGCTTCGCCACGGTCGTCGACCTGCGGGCCGAGAACCTGTCCGCGGCGCAGCTCGCCGAGCCGCGCGAGGCGGGGCTGGACGTCGTACGCCTGCCGATGCGGGACGGGCAGACGCCGAGTCCGGACCAGGTGCAGCGGCTGCTCGACACCGTGTCCCGGAGCTCCGGGCCGGTGTTCGTGCACTGTGGCGCCGGCGTCGGCCGTACGGGGACGATGGCGGCGGCGTACCTCGTCAGGACCGGGCAGGAAGGGGCCGATGCCGCGGTCTGGCGCAACCTCTCGGTCGGGCCGCCGTCGATCGAGCAGATCTACTACGGGGTGAACCTGGAGCGGGAGAGGGCGACCGAGAAGCCGCCGCTGTCGGTGGTCACCCTCAGCCGTCTCGTGGACGCGCCGCGCCGTATCTGGTCGTACCTGTAGCCCTCGCACCTGCGGCCCTGCCCACAGGGTCATGGGGGCACGTGTAAGGGGCGGTCGCAATGGGCGACCGCCCCTTACACATGCCTCGCGCGCCCGTCTCAGACCTTGCGTGCCACCGCCCCGTACCCGGGAATGACCCCGTCGTCCTGGCCGGGTACCGGGTCGCCCAGCTCGGGGTGCCACTGGTGCGGGACCTCGACGCCGGGGTCGACCAGGTCGAAGCCGTCGAAGAAGCGGGTGAACTCCTCTCGGGAGCGCAGGGCGAGGGGGACGCCCGCGGCCTTGAGCTTCTCCGTGGCCGCCTTCGACTCCTCCGGGGTGAAGTCGCCGGTCGCGTGCGTGACGACCAGATAGCTGCCGGAGGACAGCTCGGCCGTCAGCCGCCGGACCAGGTCGTGCGCGCCGTCCTCGTCGGAGACGAAGTGCAGCAGCGCGATCAGGGAGAGCGCGACGGGCCTGCCGAAGTCCAGCACCTTCCTGGCGCCCTCCATGACGGCGTCCGGGTCCCGCACATCGGCCTGGAGGTACTCGGTCCGCCCCTCGGGGGTACCGCGCAGCAGGGCCGCCGCGTGCGCCAGCACGATGGGATCGTTGTCGCAGTAGACGACCCTCGCGTCGGGGGCGACCTCCTGGGCGATCTGGTGGAGGTTCGGCTCGGTGGGGATCCCGGTGCCGATGTCGAGGAACTGCCGTACGCCGTTCCGGGCCAGCCACCGCGTGGACCGGTGCATGAAGGCGCGGTTGACGCGTGCCATCACCGGCACACGAGGGTCGAGGGCCAGCATCTGCCGGCCCATCGCGTCGTCCACCGGGTAGTTGTCCTTGCCGCCGAGGTACCAGTCGTACATCCGGGCGGGGTGGGGGCTGCTCGTGTCGATCTCGACGGGGGGCCGCCCGCTCATGACGAACTCCATAAGGTTCTGCAGCAGTCAATGATCAATTCAGGGCCAACATAGGGGGATCGGCTGAACAACAGGGAGTGCGCAACAAGTCAGGAGAGCAGGAAGTCGGCCACCCCCGCCTTGGCCCCCTGGATGAAGGCGTTCATCTCGTCGGGCGTGTAGATGAGGGCCGGCCCGTCGGGGTCGGTGGACTGCCGTACGGCGATACGGCCGTCGGCGAGCTTCATCGCCTCCAGGCAGTTGCCGCCGTTGCCACCGCTCCAGGGCTTGTGCCAGCCTTCGCTGCCCAGCTCCCGGGCGGGCATTCCGTTGTAGACGCGGATGTGCGACTGCGAGTGCGTGCGCGACTGCGGCTTGATGCGATCCATTCGGTGTCTTCAGAGCTCCTCGCGGAGATCCCGGAGGATCTCCTTCGTGCGTTGTGCCGTGGCGGCCTGCGCCGCCATGCGGTCCATGACCTCGAGGTGGGTCGCCACCTCGGAGCGGTCGTCCAGGTAGACGGCGCCGGTCAGGTACTCGCTGTAGACCATGTCCGGGAGTTCGGGCATGGCGAAACGGAACAGGACGAACGGCCCGTACGTACCGGGATGGGGTCCTGTGTCGAAGGTGGTGACCTGCACCGTCACATGGGACAGCTCCGTGACCTCCAGCAGTCGGTCGAGTTGGGCGCGCATGACGTCCGGTCCGCCGACGGGACGGCGCAGGGCGGTCTCGTCCATGACGAACCAGAGCCGAGGGGCGTCCTTACGGGTGAGCAGTTCCTGCCGCTGCATGCGCAGGGCCACATGCCGTTCGATGTCGTCGGGTCTGGTCTGGCCGATGGCGCCCGAGACCATCACCGCGCGCGCGTAGCCCTCGGTCTGCAGCAGGCCGGGGACGAAGTGCGGGTCGTAGCTGCGGATGAGGGCGGCCGCGCCCTCCAGGCTGACGTACATGGAGAACCAGTTCGGCAGGATGTCGTGGAACCGCTGCCACCAGCCGGGTTTGTTGGCCTCCTCCGCGAGGCGGACGAAGATCTCCGCCTCCTCGTCGCCGACGCCGTACGCCTTCAGCAGGAGCTGGAGGTAGGGGATCTTGAGGGCGACCTCGGCGGTCTCCATACGGCGGACCGTGGCCGGCGCGACGTGCAGGATGCGCGCGGCGTCCTCCCGCCGGATGCCCGCGCGCTCGCGCAGATCCAGCAGACGCCGGCCGAGCACCACCTGGCCGACCGTCGGCGCGGACCGCGGCTCGCTCATCTCGCAACTCCATCCGACCGTGAAAAGCCCGACACGAACCCCGTACACCTGGTCCCCACAGCCCGGCGGCGCCATCCGGAAGTCCGCAGCTCACATGCGTTTCCGCATACATACGGACACTGTGCGTACATGTGAACGTTGTGCGAGGGATTTCCAACTGGCGCCGCTACACGTGCTGTTGCGTGCAGTGTGCCATGACCGTTCAGAGAGTCATACGGCACTCTGCAATTTTCAGAGTGACACTTGCCAAGTGTTCATGGCGCGGCGATAGTGGCAAGCGTGATTCCGCCCCCTGCGCCGTTAGGAACAGACGCCGCCGGTGACCGCCTCGGTCCCGGTCCGGCCGCCGGGGCGCGCCCCGAGACCACCGCCGACCGCCGGTTTCGCTTCGAGCTGGCCGCGCACCCGGGTGCCGTGGCACAGGCCCGGCGCGTGACGCGTACCCAGCTCACCGGCTGGGCCCTGTGCGAGGACACCTGCGACACGGCGGCCCTGGTCGTGTCCGAGCTGGTGACCAACGCGATCGTGCACACCGCGAGCGCCCAGATCGTCTGCGAGCTGCAGGACGGCGACGACCTGGTGCGGATAGCGGTACGCGACGAGGGCTGCGCCCCCGGCGAGCCGCACCCCTCGCCGCAGCGTCCCGAGGAGGAACACGGCCGGGGGCTGCTGCTCATCGAGTCCCTCTGTCGTTCCTGGGGTGCCCAGCCCGTCGGCATGGGCCTGCTGGTCTGGGCCGACGTCCCCCGCGGCGTGCTGGACGCGGCCACCGCGGCCCGCGCCGACCTGGGCTGGGGCGCGAAGAAGCCGCCGAACGACGACCGCGGCGGCGAGGCGGACGCCTGCCACCGCGCGGGGCCGCGGATCGAGGACCGTTCGATGCCCGATAGGGGCAGTTCGATGCCCGAACGGAGCAGGACGGGGGCCGAATGGGTGTGAGCGCGTCGATCGGCCCCACCGGTGCCGCCGGTGGGGGCAGAGTGGCCCGCGTGGTGAGCCTCGACACCCTGACCCGCCTGCGCCGCGCCCAGCGGCCCGTCGCGACGCCCCGCCCCATCCCGTTGCCCGAGGGCATGACCACACCCATGGGCTGCGATGCCGTCGCCGTCCCGGCGGACATCGGCCCGCTGGTGCTGCCCCGGCTGCCCCGTGTCGGCTGCGTCTACGCCGACCGGGACCACTGGTGGTGGCTCGTTCCGGCCGACTCCGACTATGCGCTGGAGTGGCCGGCGCCGGCGCGGTACACCACCGGAGCGTTGGTCTCCGACGGTTCGGCCGCGCTGATCCACCGGCCGGAGGGGACGATTCCCTATACGCCGCCTATACCTCTGTACCTGGCGGTGTGCCGGGTGACGGGGACGACGCCGGCGTGGTCGCGGACCATGACGGCTTGAGGGATTAGGCGCTGCGGCGGTTCGGCTTTAGCCGGAGGCTGCGTCTGTTGTGCGTCGAGTGCGCCTTCCGGGTGGGGGTGTGCTGGCTCGTGGGCGGGTGCGGGTGTGGTGGGGCTGGTCGCGCAGTTCCCCGCGCCCCTGGAGAGCCTTCGGCCCTCCTCGGGGTCACCAGCCGCTTCCATTCAAGCCGCCGAATCTCTCACAGCCCGCCCACCCCTCTCGCGGTCCGCCGAACCCTCTCACGGTCCGCCGGGTCCTCGCGCGTTTCGCCGCGAGCCCCTTCTCATGGCCCGCCGAGTCCTCTCCGCGGTCCGCAGGAACCCTCTCGCGTTCCGCCGGATCCTTTCGTGGCCCGCCGGATCCTTTCGTGGCCCGCCGAGTCCTCTCGTGGCCCGCCGAGTCCTCTCGTGGCCCGCCGGGGCCTCTCGTGGCCCGCCGGGGCCCCTCCCGAGCCTCCGCCTCCGAGTTTTCTGGCGGCGCACTCTCTTCTGACTCCGAGCGCCCTGCGTGCTCCGGGGGGACGAAGGGGCGCTCCCGTGCGCCCTGGTTCGGGGCTGGGCTGGGGGCCATAGTGGCCGTCGGCGACGACTCCGGGGAGGGCGCGGGTGCGGAAGGCGCGGGACAGGGTGAAGCCGGAGACGTCGGAGTCGGAGCAGCTGCTGTTCGGGGGGCCGCTGCGTTACGACATGGGCTGGTCGCAGCACGCGGACGCGTTCCTGGAGCTGGACTTCCGCGGGATGGTGCGCCGGCTGCCGTCGCTGCTGGCGTCGAGTTTCCGGCTGGCCTGGCGCGCGGACCGACGCGCCGCCCGTATCGTGCTGGCCGCCGAGACGGGCCGCGGCCTCGCCCAGGCGGTGAGCCTCCTCGCGGTGAACACGATCCTCGCCCGGCTGATGGCGGACGACACGGTCGAGGAGCGGTTACGGGGAGCCGCTCCCGCACTGATCACCATCGCCGCCGTGACCCTCGTGGCCACCCTGCTGCGGGCCGCCTCGACGTATGCCACGGGCCGTCTGGAACCCAAGGTGGAGCGGGTCGCGACGGAGCTGTACCTGGAGCGGGCGGCGGCCGTGGAGCTGTCGGCGATCGAGGACGACGGCTTCCACAAACTGCTCGACACCGCCAAGTACGGCGCCCAGTCGGCCCGCCGCATGATCAGCTACTCCGCGCGCGTGGTGAACGCGCTGATCTCCCTGATCGCCGCGGCCGGTGTGCTGACCGTGCTGCATCCGGCCCTGCTGCCGCTGCTCGTGACGATGACGCTGCCGAGCGCGTGGAGCGCCCTGACGATCGCCCGCCGCCGCTACGCGTCGTTCCACGCCTGGGTGCAGCACGCGCGCGCGGGCTATCTGATCGGTTCCCTGCTGATCGAGCCGGAGGCCGCCCCGGAGATCCGGGTGCACGGAGTGGGCCCGTTCCTGCTGCGTCACTTCCGCTCCATGTCGGAGACCGCGGAGGCCGAGCAGGCGCGCCTGGCCCGGCTCGCGGCCCGGACAGGGCTGTACGCGGCCGTGTGGACCGGGCTGGCCACCGTGGCGACGTACGCGACGCTGGGCGGTCTGCTGCTCGGTGGGGCGATGGCGCTGTCCGTGGCCGGTACGGCGGTCATCGCGATCCGCACCGGTTCCGCCAGCCTCGACACGCTCGTCCTGGAGGTGAACTCCCTGCACGAGGAGGCCCTCTTCGTCGGCGACATGGAACGCCTGTACGTCGAGGCCGCCAAGCGCGCGATCCCGGTGGGGGGCGACCCGCTGCCCGAGGACCCGCACGAGATCCGTGTGGAGAACGTGACGTTCACCTATCCGGGGAAGTCCACCCGGCCCGCGCTCGACGACGTGACGCTGACCGTGCCGCTCGGCAAGATCGTGGCGCTCGTCGGCGAGAACGGTTCGGGCAAGACGACGCTGGTCAAGCTGCTGGCCGGGCTGTACACCCCCGACCGGGGCAAGATCCTGTGGGACGGTGTGGACGCGGCGGCCGCCGACCGGCACCAGCTCGCCGAGCGCATCGCCATGGTCGCGCAGGACTTCAAGCGGTGGCCTTTCACCGCCCGCGTCAACATGGCGATCGGTCGCCCCTCCGCACCGCTCACCGAGGAACGGCTCGCCGCGTCGGTCGCCGAGGCGGGGGCGCAGGACGTGGTGGAGGACCTGCCACGCGGCCTCGACACCCTGCTGGCCCGCGGGTTCAGCGGCGGGCACGAGCTGTCGGGCGGCCAGTGGCAGCGCCTCGGGATCGCACGGGCCGCGTACCGGCGGGGGCGCATCCTCATCGTGGACGAACCGACCGCCGCCCTGGACGCGCGGGCCGAGCTGGAGGTCTTCGAGAAGATCCGCGCCCTGGCCGGGACCGGGCAGACCGTCGTCCTCATCACGCACCGGCTGGCGTCCGTCCGCCATGCCGACCTGGTGCACGTCCTCGACCAGGGCCGACTCGTGGAGTCCGGCACGCCGCAGGAGCTGCTGGCCAGGGGCGGGGTGTACGCGGAGCTGTACGCCCTCCAGGCGGAGCAGTTCGCGGTCGAGGTCCCGGCGGCGAAGGTGCCCGCTCCGAAGGCGGGGTGACGCTGGCGGTACGACTCGGGCAGTACGACGCAGGCCCAACGACTCAGGCGGTACGACTCTGTCGGTACGACTCAGGCGGGGGCGGCCGCGGCGGTGTCGGCGCCGCGCACGATGACCAGGAACATGTCCGTCGCTATGTCCATCACGACTTCCGCCTGCTGCCCTTCCTGGCGGGCAGCGTGCGCCAACTCCTCCGCCGGCCACGAGCCGCGCGGCCCACCGGCGGGAAAGCGTCCCAGCACCGTTCGCACGTCCACCTTGTACCTCCGTGTAGCGCTGTCCTCGTAGAGTTAAACGCCAACCATGGCCTGAACGACTCTTCCAGTGACGCTACTGAGACGTAGTTGACACGCGGTCAACGCCGAAGCGAGAGATACCTCGCAGAAACCACACCTTCCGGTGACTTTCCGTGCCATCTCCCGTACGCGTCGTGACGGCGACTCCTCTCACCGTGCGTGGGTGGCGGTTCACTCATGGTCAACGCGTACGTCGGGTACCGGAACCGGCCCACCTCATGCGGCCCTTCCGGGCGGATTCGTGCGGGCGCTCACGCGGGAGGCGCGTCGTAGTCCTGGATGCGTCCGCCGTGGCTTCGGTCGGTGAGGGCGGTCAGCCGGTCCTCCAGTTCGCGCACAGTCGCCGCCACGTCCACGGTGAGCAGCTCACGGTCCCGCATCAGGACGCGGCCGTCGACGACGGTGGTGCGGACGTCGGCGGAGCGGGCGCTGTGCACGAGGGTGGCGGCGAGGTCGTGCACGGGCTGGGTGTGCGGGCCGGTGAGGTCGACGAGGACGATGTCGGCGCGCCGGCCGGGCGCCAGGCTGCCGATCCGCTCCCCCAGCCCGACGGCCCGCGCGCTCTGCAGCGTGGCGTGGTGCAGCGCCTGCCGGGCGGTCAGCCAGCGAGGATCGCCCTCCGTCGACTTCTGCACGAGCGCGGTCAGCGCCATGGACTCCCACACGTCGAGGGAGTTGTTGGAGGCGGCGCCGTCCGTGGCGAGCCCGACGGGGACGCCGATGCGCCGCAGCTCCCGCACCGGGGTGGTGGGCCAGGCGAACTTGAGGTAACCGCGGGGCGCGGTCGCGACGGCCACCGGCCCGGTCGCCCGCTCCAGCACCGGCAGGTCCCGCGCGACGATGCCGGTACCGTGCGCGATCAGCACGCCCGCGTCGACGCCGAGGAGTCCGGTGCGCTCCAGGACCTCGATGGGGGTGACGCCGTACCGGACGAGGCTGTTGTCGGTCTGGTCGCGGCTCTCCGCGGCGTGCAGATGGACCGGGAGGCCGTGCGCGCGGGCCAGCTCGGCGGTGGCGGCGAGGTCGGCGTCGTCAACGGTGTAGGGGGCGTGCGGGGCGAGCGCGGTGGTGACACGACCACCGGCCGCGCCCCGGTGCCGTAGCGCGAACTCCAGCGACCGCTCCCGCCCTTCGACGCCGAGCGAGGAGAAGAACGCCTCCCCCAGATGGGCGCGCAGACCGGTCTCGGCGACGACACCGGCGACCGTGTCCATCGAGAAGTAGTGGTCGGCGAAGCAGGTCACGCCGCCCCGGATCATCTCCGCGCAGGCCAGCCGCGCCCCCAACTCCACGTCCCTGGGCGTCAGATTGGACTCGACGGGCCAGATGGCGTCGTTGAACCACTCCTCGGCCGGCATGTCCTCGGCGATGCCACGCAGCGCGACCATCGGTGTGTGCGTATGACAGTTGATCAGTCCGGGCATCGCGACCTGGCCCCGGGCGTCGATGCGTTCGGCCGTGGCGACGACGGCCGTCTCGGACTGCGGCCCGATGCTCTCGATCGTCCCGTCCCGCACGACGATCGCGGCGTCCTCGACGAAGGCGATGCCCTCGTGCTCGTCGTGGACGAGGGCGGTGCAGCCGGTGATGACGAGATCGGCGGGCGAGGAGGACGGCGAGGGAGCAGGTGAGGGAGGTGACGGGGGCGGAGGCGGCGTCATGCGGTCACGGTACGACGGGGGCGGGCCCGGAAGG
>NZ_LIRK01000417.1 GCF_001419765.1 Streptomyces torulosus | reverse complement strand
CCGAGATCCCTCTCGTGGTGCTCACCCACTTCCACGCCGACCATGTGGCCGGGTTGCCGGGGGTGCTGCGGGGGCGGGCGGTGGGGGCGATCGAGACGACGGGGTTCCAGGAGCCCGCGGACCAGGCCCAGTTCGTGCACAGGGAGGCAGCGGCCCGGCGGATCCCGGTGACCCGCGCCGTCGCCGGACAGGAACGGCGTACCGGGGGCCTCGCGTGGCGGGTGCTGTGGCCGCCTGGCGACACGACCACCCCGGACGGGCCGAACGACGCCAGTGTGACCATGCTCGTCCGCTCGGCCGGGCTGACCCTGCTGCTGCTCGGCGATCTCGAACCGCCCGCGCAACGGGAGCTGTCGAGATCCCCGGCGGTCGCGGAGCTGGCAGCGGTGGACGTGGTGAAGGTCGCCCACCACGGTTCGGCCTACCAGGACCCGACCCTGATACGGGCGATGGCGCCGCGGCTGGCGCTCATCTCGGTGGGTGCCGACAACCCCTACGGCCACCCGGCGCCGAGCACGGTCGCGGCGCTGCGGGGCGGGGGCGCCACGGTGCTGCGTACGGACGAGGACGGGGCGATCGCCGTCGCGGGTACGGCCGAGGAACTGGTGGTGGCGAGAGACTGAGGTCATGGATACCGCAGAGCTGGACACCTACCTTCGCCGCATCGGAGCCGAGCACCCGGCCTGGCCCACCGTGGACGTACTGCGTGAACTGCACCTGCGCCATCTGCGGACGGTGCCGTTCGAGAACCTGTCGATCCACCTCGGGGAGGAGATCGTGCTGGAGGAGAAGCGGCTGCTCGACAAGATCGTCGGGGAGCGCAGGGGCGGCTTCTGCTACGAACTGAACGGGCTGTTCGGGGCGATGCTCGCGGCGCTCGGTTTCGACGTGACGCTGCTCGCGGCACGGGTCTACAGCGACGAGAAGCGCCTGGGCATCCCCTACGACCATCTCGCGCTGCGGGTGCGGACAGTGGACGGGGGTGACTGGCTGGCCGATGTGGGGTTCGGGTCGAACAGCCACTATCCGCTGGAGTTCGGGGGGAGAGGGGAGCAGGAGGACCCGGCGGGCACGTTCCGGGTGGTGGAGGCGGACCGGCAGAGCGGTGCGCGGGAGTTCGGGGACCTGGACGTGCTGCGGGACGGCAAGCCGCAGTACCGGCTGGAGGTGCGGCCGCGGATGCTCGGGGACTTCGTGGCCGGGGCCTGGTGGCACAGCACCTCGCCGGCCTCGCACTTCACCCGGTCACTGATCTGCTCGCGGCTCGGTGACGACGGCGGACGGATCACGCTCAGCGGCCGCACCCTCACGGTCACGTCCCGGGAGGGCGAGAAGGAGGTGACCGAGCTGGGGACGGACGAGGATGTCCTGGCGGTGTACCGGGAGCGGTTCGGGATGGAGTTGGGGCGGGTGCCGGAGGTGCGCGGGACGACGTAGGGCAGGCCCGGTTACCGGCCGGGTGGGGCGTGGGCTGCCAGGCGTGAGGTGCCCGGCGTGGGCTGCCGGGCGGGTCGCGGAAAATGGGGGCGTGAGCGATGTGAGACATGTGCTGGTGCTGCCCGATCGTGACGCCGCGGAAGAGGCGGCGCAGGTCCTCGGGGAACGGTTCGGGCTGAACGAGGAGCCCCAGCTGGTGCGGGACGCGCTGGCCGGGGAGGACGACGCGGAGGACGCCCAGTGGCTGCTGGTGCTGCGCGACGAGGACGAGCGGCTCGATCCGGTGGCGCTGGACGAGTTCGCGGGGGAGTGGGAGGGGTGGCGTGAGGAGCCGTAGGGCTCGTTGTCGGTGCCCCGTGGGATGCTGTGCGTGATGGCCAAGAAGACCGCTCACGATGATCCCCTCGCTTCTGTCACCCTCGCCGTGGGGCAGGAGGAGCTGCTGCTCGACCGGGCCGTGCGGGAGGTGGTGGCCGCCGCCAGGGCCGCCGACGCCGACACGGATGTGCGGGACCTCACCTCGGACCAGTTGCAGCCCGGCACGCTCGCCGAGCTGACGAGTCCCTCGCTGTTCGCCGAGCGGAAGGTCGTGGTCGTGCGCAACGCGCAGGACCTGTCGGCCGACACCGTCAAGGACGTGAAGGGGTACCTGGGCTCCCCGGCCGAGGAGATCACCCTCGTGCTGCTGCACGCGGGCGGAGCCAAGGGCAAGGGGCTGCTGGACGCGGCGCGCAAGGCAGGGGCGCGGGAGGTGGCCTGCCCGAAGATGACGAAGCCGGCGGAGCGGCTGGCGTTCGTGCGGGGGGAGTTCCGCACGCTCGGGCGGTCCGCGACACCGGAGGCGTGCCAGGCGCTGGTCGACGCGATCGGAAGCGACCTGCGGGAGCTGGCGTCGGCTGCGTCGCAGCTGGTCGCCGATGTCGAGGGGACCATCGACGAGGCCGTGGTCGGGCGGTACTACACCGGTCGGGCCGAGGCGTCGAGCTTCGAGGTCGCCGACCGGGCCGTCGAGGGACGGGCGGCGGAGGCACTGGAGGCGCTCAGGTGGTCGCTGTCCACCGGGGTGGCGCCGGTGCTGATCACCAGCGCGTTGGCGCAGGGCGTCCGGGCGATCGGGAAGCTGTCGTCCGCGCGGGGCGGCAGGCCGGCGGACCTGGCGCGGGAGCTGGGCATGCCGCCGTGGAAGATCGACCGGGTGCGGCAGCAGATGCGGGGGTGGACACCGGAAGGGGTCGCCGTCGCGATGCGGGCCGTCGCCGAGGCCGACGCCGGGGTCAAGGGCGGCGGGGACGACCCCGAGTACGCGCTGGAGAAGGCGGTCGTGACCATCGCCCGGGCGGCGCGGTCCCGCCGGGGATGAGTGTGCCGCCCTCGCCAGGGGCGAGGGCCGCTGCCGTGCGGTGCCCGCTGCCGCGTCGTTGTGGCTTGGCGCGCAGTTCGCCGCGCCCCAGGCTCACCCCGAGCCCCCCGGGCCCCCCGAGCTCTGAGGGCTCTCGTGGCCTCACCGTGCCCGTGTGTCCCGGGGCCCGCGGCCCGGCACGACGTGCCCCGGCACGACGCGCACCAGCCCACGACCGCACCGGCCCCAACGCGAAGACCCCGTCGTCCTCCCTGGGGAAGGGAGGGTGACGGGGTCCTCGTTTCACGATGGTGGACTTGCACCCGCGTGGCGAACGCAGGCCGCGTGCAGGTCCAGGGGTGCCGGGCGGGAGCGGATGAGAGAGGGCCCGCTACGGGTCCGTCCGGCGGTCAGATCAAAGGTGAAGCTCAGCCCTTGAGGGAAGCGACCTTGGAAGCAAGCGCCGACTTCTTGTTGGCGGCCTGGTTCTTGTGGATGACGCCCTTCGAGACGGCCTTGTCGAGCTGACGCGCGGCAGCGCGCTGGTACTCGGTGGCCTTCTCGGCGTCACCCGCGGCAGCAGCCTCACGGGCCTTGCGGATCGCGGTCTTGAGCGACGACTTGACGGCCTTGTTGCGCAGGCGCGCCTTCTCGTTGGTCTTGTTCCGCTTGATCTGGGACTTGATGTTCGCCACGAATGAGCCTTCTCAGCTACTGGCGACCGAGGACATGCAGGGCATGCGGACCCCGGGCACCTTTGGTTTTCTTTGGGATGTGCCTCCTGCAGAGAGGGCATGAGACACAGCCACCCAGGCTACCAGTGGCTCCGCGAGTGGCCCAAACCCGCCCCAGCCCCGCGCCCGTGGGACCATGGAGCCTACGCATAGACCCGGTAGACCCCGTTCGTACAGACCCGCTAGATCCGACCCGAGACCGCAGACGGCTGCGGACGCCTCAAGAATCAGGACCCTGCGTGCCCGCGATCCCTAGCCATGTGCCCGAGCCGAGCCGTACCGCCCCGGCTCTGATCCGCAATTTCTGCATCATCGCGCACATCGACCACGGCAAGTCCACGCTCGCCGACCGGATGCTCCAGTTGACCGGTGTGGTCGAGCAGCGGCAGATGCGTGCTCAGTACCTCGACCGCATGGACATCGAGCGTGAGCGCGGCATCACGATCAAGTCCCAGGCGGTGCGTCTGCCCTGGGCGCCGACCGGCGACCCGGGCAACACGCACATCCTCAACATGATCGACACCCCCGGGCACGTCGACTTCACCTACGAGGTGTCACGGTCGCTGGCCGCCTGCGAGGGGACCGTCCTCCTCGTGGACGCCGCGCAGGGCATCGAGGCGCAGACCCTCGCCAACCTGTACCTGGCGATGGAGAACGACCTCACGATCATCCCGGTCCTCAACAAGATCGACCTGCCGGCCGCCCAGCCGGAGAAGTTCGCCGAGGAGCTCGCCAACCTCGTCGGGTGCGACCCCGACGACGTGCTGCGGGTCTCCGCCAAGACCGGTGTCGGGGTCGACGCGCTGCTCGACAGGGTCGTCGCCGATGTCCCCGCCCCGGTCGGCGTCAAGAACGCCCCTGCCCGCGCGATGATCTTCGACTCGGTGTACGACTCGTACCGCGGCGTGGTCACGTACGTCCGGGTCATCGACGGGCAGCTCAACAAGCGTGAGCGCATCAAGATGATGTCGACGGGCGCCACCCACGAGCTGCTGGAGATCGGCACGAACTCGCCCGAGATGCTGGGGGCCGACGGCCTCGGCGTCGGTGAGGTGGGCTACCTCATCACGGGTGTGAAGGACGTCCGCCAGTCCAAGGTCGGTGACACCGTCACCAGCCAGCAGAAGGGCGCCACCGAGGCCCTCGGCGGGTACAAGGACCCCAAGCCCATGGTCTTCTCCGGGCTCTATCCGCTGGACGGGTCCGACTACCCCGAGCTGCGCGAGGCCCTCGACAAGCTCCAGCTCAACGACGCCGCGCTCGTCTACGAGCCGGAGACGTCCGCCGCGCTCGGCTTCGGCTTCCGCGTCGGCTTCCTCGGGCTGCTGCACCTCGACGTGATCCGTGAGCGGCTGGAGCGCGAGTTCGGGCTCGACCTGATCGCGACCGCGCCGAACGTGGTCTATCGCGTCGTGATGGAGGACGGCACCGAGCACACCGTCACCAACCCGAGCGAGTTCCCCGAGGGCAAGATCAACGAGGTGTACGAGCCGGTCGTACGCGCCACGATCCTCGCGCCCACCGAGTTCATCGGCTCGATCATGGAGCTGTGCCAGACCCGGCGCGGCACCCTGCTCGGCATGGACTACCTCTCCGAGGACCGCGTCGAGATCCGCTACACACTGCCTCTGGCGGAGATCGTCTTCGACTTCTTCGACCAGCTGAAGTCGAAGACGCGCGGATACGCCTCGCTGGACTACGAGCCCACCGGCGAGCAGACGTCCTCCCTGGTCAAGGTCGACATCCTGCTGCACGGCGACAAGGTGGACGCCTTCTCGGCGATCACCCACAAGGACGCCGCGTACGCGTACGGGGTGCGGCTCGTCGCCAAGCTGCGCGAGCTCATCCCGCGGCAGGCCTTCGAGGTGCCGATCCAGGCCGCCATCGGCTCCCGGGTCATCGCCCGCGAGACCATCCGCGCCATCCGCAAGGACGTCCTCGCCAAGTGCTACGGCGGTGACATCTCCCGGAAGCGGAAGCTGCTGGAGAAGCAGAAGGAGGGCAAGAAGCGGATGAAGATGGTGGGCTCTGTGGAGGTTCCGCAGGAGGCCTTCATCGCCGTGCTGTCCAGTGACGACAGCGCCGGCGGAGCCAAGGGCAAGAAATAGCCACCTGCGGGGATCTCCGCAGGTCCCGGCGGTAGCCGTTGTTACCCCCGGAAACTTGGGCAGAATGCGGGCCCGTCGCGTTTCGGCGCGGCGGGCCCGCATGTCTTCGGGGTACGGCGGCCTCGTGCTCGTACGGTCGTTCTCGGTGAAAAGTGACGGCCCGCCGCCCCTTACGAACCAGCCAACCTCGCTCTACCCTGATCACCACTCGATGGTTACTCGCGAGTTAAACAACAGCCGCTTTGAGCCAGCCGCACAGTCCATGCTGACCCTGCCGCACTGTCGCGGGCCCCGGAGGATGTCGTGAGCGACACACAGACCCTGATCGAGAACCGCCCGCCGTCCATGGCGGCCCTCTTCCTGGAGCGCGTGGCGGCCACGCCCGACGCGGAGGCATTCCGCTACCCGGTGCCGCCGGCCTCAGGCCAGGGACCTTCGGACTGGAAGCCGCTGACCTGGGCGGAGGCCGCCGCGCGCGTCGACGCCATCGCGGCCGGGCTGGTCGAGCTGGGCGTACAGCCGGAGGAGCGCATCGCGCTGTCCTCCGCCACCAGGATCGAGTGGATCCTGTGCGACCTCGGCATCATGTGCGCCGGCGCCGCCAATACGACGATCTACCCGTCGACCAATGCCGAGGAGTCGGCGTACATCCTGTCCGACTCCGCCAGCAAGGTCCTCATCGCGGAGAACGCCGAGCAACTGGAGAAGGCGCGGGAGAAGAAGGCCGAGCTGCCCGAGCTGACCCATGTGATCGTCATCGACCCCGAGGGCGCCGACCTCTCGGAGGACTGGATCCTCTCGCTGGCCGAGCTGGAGAAGCGCGGGACGGCGTACCTGGAGAAGAAGCCCGACCTGATCAAGGAGAAGGTCGGCGCGATCACCAAGGACCAGCTCGCCACCCTCATCTACACCTCGGGCACCACCGGCCGTCCCAAGGGCGTGCGCCTCCCGCACGACAACTGGGCGTACATGGGCAAGGCCATCGCCGCGACCGGTCTGCTCAGCGCGGAGGACGTGCAGTACCTGTGGCTGCCGCTGGCGCACGTCATGGGCAAGGTGCTGCTGTCCGGGCACATCGAGGTCGGGCACATCACCGCTGTCGACGGCCGGGTCGACAAGATCATCGAGAATCTGCCGGTCGTGCAGCCGACGTACATGGCCGCGGTGCCGCGCATCTTCGAGAAGGTCTACAACGGTGTCGCCGCGAAGGCCCGCGAGGGCGGCGCCGCCAAGTACAAGATCTTCCAGTGGGCGTCCGAGGTCGCCCGCGAGTACGCCAAGGTCAGCCAGGACAACTTCCGCCGCACCGGCACCGCGTCCGTGCCGTTCGGGCTGGCGGCCAAGCACAAGGTCGCCGACGCTCTGGTCTACAAGAAGCTGCGTGAGGCGTTCGGCGGGCGGCTGCGCGCCTGCATCTCCGGGTCGGTGGCGCTGGCACCCGAGATCGGCTTCTTCTTCGCCGGCGCGGGCATCCCCATCCTGGAGGGCTACGGCCTGACCGAGTCCTCCGCGGCGTCGTTCCTGAACCCCGGCGAGGCGTTCCGCACCGGGACGGTCGGCAAGCCGCTGCCCGGCTGCGAGGTGCGCATCGCGGACGACGGCGAGATCCTGCTGCGCGGTCCCGGCATCATGGAGGGCTACCACGGGCTGCCGGACAAGACCGCCGAGGTCCTGGAGACGGACGGCTGGTTCCACACCGGTGACATCGGCGAACTGTCGCCCGACGGCTACCTGCGGATCACCGACCGCAAGAAGGACCTGTTCAAGACCTCCGGCGGCAAGTACGTCGCGCCGACCGAGATCGAGGGCCAGTTCAAGGCGCTGTGCCCGTTCACGTCCAACGTCATGGTCATCGGCGCCGACCGCAACTTCTGCACGGCCCTCATCGCCCTCGACGAGCCGGCCCTCCTCGGCTGGGCCAAGGAGAACGGCCTGGCGGGCAAGTCGTACGAGCAGATCATCGCGGCCCCGGCCACGGTGGAGCTCATCGAGGGGTACGTCACCCAGCTCAACCAGGGGTTGCAGCGGTGGCAGACCGTCAAGAAGTTCCGCCTGCTGCCGCGGGACCTGGACGTCGAGCACGGTGAGCTGACGCCGAGCCTGAAGCTGAAGCGGCCGGTGGTGGAGAAGGAGTACCAGCACCTCATTGACGAGATGTACGCGGGAACCCGGGAGAAGTAGCGAGGTCAGCTGCCCTGGTCCCTGGTCACCAGGGAACGGAGTTCCTGGACCTGTATGCGGGCCTCCGCCAGGTCCGGGGACTCCTCGGACAGCTGTTTCTCCAGTGCGCTCAGGCGGGACAGGACCTGTTCCGCCTGTTCCCTCTGCCGTGTCCGCAGGGCCTCCAGCTTGCGGGTCTTGCGGTGCAGCTCCAGGAAGACGCTGACCTTCGCGCGGAGCACCCAGGGGTCGAAGGGCTTGGTCAGATAGTCGGCGGCGCCGGTGGCGTAGCCGCGGAAGGCGTAGCCCATCTCGGCGTCCGTGCCGGTGAGGAAGATGATCGGGACGTCCTTGGTCTGGTCGAGACGCTTGAGGTTGGCCGCGGTCTCGAAACCGTCCATACCCGGCATGCGGATGTCGAGGAGGACGACGGCGAAGCGCTGCCGGAGCAGGGCCTTCATGGCCTCCTCACCGGAACGGGCCCGTACCAGCGGCTCGTTGAGCGATGCCAGGACGGCCTCCAGCGCGATCAGGTTGTCCTCCATGTCGTCGACGAGGAGGATGCCCGCGCGTCCGTCGGTCCGGTCCTGAGTGGTCATGGTGAGGGTGCCTCGTTCTCTTCGGTGCGTTTCTCGGGCGACGGCTCGACGCCGTCGGGGTCCAGGACGCCGCACACCACGGTGAGCAGCTGGTCGACGTCCACCGGCTTGGGTACGTAGTCGTTGGCGCCCCGGGCGATGGACTTCTCGCGGTCGCCGGGCATCGCCTTCGCGGTCAGCGCGACGATGGGCAGACCGGCCCAGCGGGGCGTGCGACGGATGGCGGAGATCGTCTCGTAGCCGTCCATCTCCGGCATCATGATGTCCATCAGGACCAGCTCGACGTCCGGGTTGCGCTCCAGGGTCTCGATGCCCTCCCGCCCGTTCTCCGCGTACAGGACCGGCATGCCGACACGGCCGAGGACATGGGTGAGCGCGAAGACGTTGCGGATGTCGTCGTCCACGATCAGCACCCGGCGGCCCGGCAGGATCTGGCCCGCGCGCCCCGCCTTCCACGCCTCCAGCTTGGTGGGCGCGGGCCAGGTGTCGTCCTCGGGGGCGGCCGGATACGGCTCGGCCGCCAGCTGGTCGGGGATCAGCGCCGTGGCGGGATCCGCAGGGCCGCCGGTCACCGTGTGGCCGGGGCTGAAGACGGGCACGTACAGCGTGAACGTCGAGCCCTTGCCGGGGATGCTCTCGGCGATGATGCGGCCGCCCAGCAGACCCGCGATCTCCCGGCTGATGGACAGCCCGAGGCCGGTGCCGCCGTACTTGCGGTTCGTGGTGCCGTCGGCCTGCTGGAACGCCTCGAAGATCACCGGCAGTTTCTCCGGCGCGATACCGATGCCGGTGTCGGACACCGCGAACGCGATCACCTCGTCGGTGTCCTCACGGGCGTAGCGGTGCTCGGGATCCTTGACGCGGCTGACGGTCAGTTCGACCCTGCCGGACGCGGTGAACTTGATCGCGTTGGAGAGCAGATTGCGCAGGATCTGCTGGAGGCGCTGCTCGTCCGAGTACATCTCGCGCGGTACGTCCTCGCCGACCGCGACCTCGAAGGCCAGGCCCCGGTCGAGGGTGAGCGGGCGGAACGTGGCGTGGACGTAGTCCAGCAGCTTGATGAGCGGCAGCCGCTTCGGCCGTACGTCCATCCGGCCCGCCTCGATCTTCGACAGGTCCAGGATGTCGTTGATCAGCTGGAGGAGGTCGGAGCCCGAGCGGTGGATCGTCGACGCGAACTGCACCTCCTGGTCGGAGAGATGGCCGTCCGGGTTGTCGGAGAGCAGGCGCGCCAGGATGAGCAGCGAGTTGAGCGGTGTGCGCAGCTCGTGCGACATGTTCGCCAGGAACTCCGACTTGTACTGGGAGGAGGTCGCGAGCAGGGCCGCCTTCTCCTCCAGTTCGGCGTTCGAACGCTGGAGTTCCGCCTGCTGCTTCTGGAGTTCGTCGGAGCGTTCCTGGAGCTGCATGGCGAGGCGCTGGGACTCGCCGAGGAGGGACTCCGTGCGGGAGTTGGCGATGATGGTGTTGATCGCGACGCCGATGGTGTTCACGAACTGGTCGAAGAACGCCAGATGGACGTCCGAGAAGCGGGAGAACGAGGCGAGTTCGATCACCCCGAGGAGCTTGTCCTCGAAGAGGATCGGGATGATGACCACGCTGGACGGGGCCGCCTCCCCGAGACCGCTGTTGATCTTGATGTAGTCCGGCGGGGTCTGCTCGACCAGGATCCGCTTCTTCTCGCGGGCCGCCTGGGCGACGAGCCCGTGCACGGGGAGGCCGCCGGTCTCGACCGTCGCGTCCTGCGCCGACCCGTAGCCCGCGATGAAGGCGAGGCCCTTGCCGGGGGCCACCGTGCGCAGCGCCGCCCCGTCCTGGTCGGGGTCGGCCAGGTAGAAGGCGCCGTACTGGGCCTTCACCAGCGGCGTCAGCTCGCGCAGGATCAGGTCGGCGACCTCCATCAGATCGCGGTGGCCCTGCATCAGGGCGGCGAGGCGGGCGAGGTTGGACTCCAGCCAGTCCTTCGCGCGGGTCGTCTCGCGGAGGTTGGCCACCATCAGGTTGATGTTGTCCTTCAGCTCGGCGACCTCGCCGCGCGCCTCCACCGTGATCGAGCGGGACATGTCGCCCTGGGCCACGGCCGAGGCCACCTCGGCGATGGCGCGGACCTGGGTGGTGAGGTTCAGCGCGAGTTCGTTCACGTTCGTCGTGAGGCGCTTCCAGGTGCCGTACACGCCCTCGACCCGTGCCTGCCCGCCGAGCTGGCCCTCCGAGCCGACCTCGCGGGCGACGCGGGTGACCTCGGAGGAGAACGACGAGAGGGTGTCGACCATGGTGTTGATGGCGGTCTTCAGTTCGAGGATCTCGCCCCGCGCGTCCACGTCGATCTTCTTGGAGAGGTCGCCGTTGGCGACCGCCGTCGTCACCTGGGCGATGTTGCGGACCTGCGAGGTCAGGTTGTCGGCCATGGAGTTGACGTTGTCGGTCAGATCCCGCCACACACCGGACACGCCCAGCACCTGGGCGCGCCCGCCGAGCCGGCCGTCGGTGCCGACCTCGCGGGCCACCCTCGTGACCTCGTCGGCGAACGCCCGCAGTTGCTCCACCATGGTGTTGACGGTGTCCTTCAGCTCCAGGATCTCGCCGCGCGCGTCGACGGTGATCTTCTTGGAGAGGTCGCCGTTGGCGACGGCGGTCGTCACCTGGGCGATGTTGCGGACCTGGGAGGTCAGGTTCAGGGCCATGAAGTTGACGTTGTCGGTGAGGTCCTTCCAGACGCCGGAGACGCCTCTGACCTGCGCCTGACCGCCGAGGTTGCCTTCGGTGCCGACTTCGCGGGCGACGCGGGTGACCTCGTCGGCGAAGGCGGAGAGCTGGTCGACCATGGTGTTGATCGTCGACTTCAGCTCCAGGATCTCGCCCTTCGCCTCGACGGTGATCTTCTTGCCGAGATCGCCCTGGGCGACCGCCGTGGAGACGAGGGCGATGTTGCGGACCTGCGAGGTCAGGTTGTCCGCCATGAAGTTGACGTTGTCGGTGAGGTCCTTCCAGACGCCGGAGACGCCTCTGACCTGGGCCCGGCCGCCGAGGTTGCCTTCGGTGCCGACTTCGCGGGCGACGCGGGTGACCTCGTCGGCGAAGGCGGAGAGCTGGTCGACCATGGTGTTGATCGTCGACTTCAGCTCCAGGATCTCGCCCTGAGCGTCGACCGTGATCTTCTGGCTCAGATCGCCGTTGGCGACGGCGGTGGTGACCTGGGCGATGTTGCGGACCTGCGAGGTCAGGTTCGACGCCATGAAGTTGACGTTGTCGGTGAGGTCCTTCCACACCCCCGAGACACCTCTGACCTGCGCCCGGCCGCCCAACTGGCCCTCGGTGCCGACCTCACGGGCCACCCGCGTGACCTCGTCGGCGAACGCGGACAGCTGGTCCACCATCGTGTTCACGGTGAGCTTCAGTTCGAGCAACTCACCGGTCGCCTCGACCGTCACCGTGCGGGTGAGATCGCCGCGGGCGACGGCGGTGGTCACCAGGGCGATGTCCCGCACCTGCGCGGTCAGCCGGGAGGCCATCGTGTTGACCGCCTCGGTCACGTCCCGCCAACTCCCGGACAGCCCGCGCACCTTGGCCCGGCCACCGAGCCGCCCCTCGGTGCCGACCTCACGGGCCACCCGCGTCACCTCGCCGGTGAACAGCGACAACTGGTCCACCATCTTGTTGACCGCTCGGCCCAACCGGCGTAAGTCGCCGCGCAGTTGCCGGTTGCCGTCGTGCAGGTCGACGCGCTGGGTCAGATCGCCGCCGGCCACCGCGTCCAGCACCCGCGTGGCGTTCGCCGCGGGGGCGACCAGCGCGTCCAGCGTCTGGTTCACATCGTCGACGCGGGTCGCCCAGGCGCCCTGGCCGGGGCTGGCCGAGAGCCGCTCGTCCAGCCTGCCGTGCCGCACCAACTCCCGCTTGACGCGCTGCACTTCACCGCCGAAGTGCGTGCTGCGGTCGATGATCTGATTGAAGAGGGCGCACAGCTCCGCGACCGGCGCGGGACCCGTCTCCGGGGTCTTGATGAAGGTGCCGTCGCGCGCCGCCGTCATGGCGGCGGTGAGCGCACGGAGGTCGGACGCCCGGATCAGTCCGTCCGTTCCGTTGTCTTTCTGACCGTCTTCGAGCGCCCGCGTAGCACTGTTCTCACTCATGGTTGCCCACTTCGGTAACTCGGCGCTTATGAGCGTGGCCAGTCTGTCACTCTGTCCGTGCCGCCTGAGGCCTATTCGTCCGAACTTCTCAGGGAGCCGCTCAGTGGGGGCCATTCCGACGCAACGGGAGACCGTGCCGCGTTCTCCTGATGCGCCCGCGCATCCGGAGGAGGGGCGCGCCCCCGAGGGCTACGCCGACGCGGCCTACGTCGGCTCCGTACGCGCCGGAGCCGACCGGCGCGCGGTGGCGCGGCTGTCGCTGCCGGGAGGGCCACTCGCGCCCGGAGCCGCCCGGCGCTTCGTCGGCAGGGCGCTCCAGGAGTGGGCGGATCTCGAACTCCCGGGCGCCGACGCGTTCGGCGGCCGGCTTGTCGAGGACGCGGTCGTCGTGGTCAGCGAACTGGTCACCAAC
>NZ_LIRK01000416.1 GCF_001419765.1 Streptomyces torulosus | reverse complement strand
TCCTGAGACGGGCAACCGTCCACCGAGGCAGTGAACGCAAGTGGCCCGCGAAAGCGAGAAGCGCCTCGCGGGCCGGCTTCTCCGGCCAGGACTTCAAGGTCTCGCCCGCAGGGCCCAGCGCACGTGGGAGAGGGCGGGTTCGCCGTCGGTGAGGTTGGTGAACGTTGCCTCCACGACGATGTCGGCCGGGACCTCGCGGATCACCCACTCGTTGCGGGGATCAGCGCTGCCGCCGACAAGGCCCGCGAAGCTCAGTTCCCCGGGCTCGGCGGCCAGCAGGCGCCAGATCGATGCCGTCGGTCCACCAGGGAACCGGCACGCAGATCGCGCGGAGCCATCCAAGGCGGCTCCGGTGCTGTGAAGCACAGCTCAGGGAGCATCGCTGCCTGCCTCTCGCGGTCGCATGAGGTCGAGAACGTCGCCCCATGCGTCCAGCACCTCGCCGTGTCCGGCCTCCCAGGCCGCCTTCTCGACAAGGGTGAACAGCTGCCGTTGCAGGGATACGTAGTGCAACTCCCGGCATCTGCCGTCCACTCGTACGGCCGCGATGCGCGCCGGGAAGTATGCCGACGCCGCCGTACCGGCCGTGCCGACCGCACTGGTGGCGCCGGTGGCCGCTGCGGGGACGCCGGTAGTGCCGGCGGCGCCCGCCGGCAGTGAGCTGGACCTGTACGCGGCGGGTGCTGCCCGGGGCGTGATGCGGTGCGCGGCAGCGAAGGACACTCCGAAGCAGACCGCGACCGGTACCGTCCCGGCCGGCGGGGGCAAGGTCACCTTCGAGATCGACAAGGACGATCCGCAGAACCCCACCGGCGACCGGTAGCACGAGCTCAGCGGCCTGGAGGGGCAAGGCCTTGCCGCCCTGCGCCGAATAGACGAGACGGGAATGCCTCCGGCCGTGGGCACCGGCGACCGCGAGCTGCTGTGCCTCTACCTGGCTGCGCAGATGGCCAGGACACCGCGGAAGCGCACGATGCTGCGCTTCGGGCGCGATGTCACCGCCTACGCGAACGGCCGGGAGGTCGACCTGGCGCTGATGACCGAGTACCTGACGCGCAAGCATCTCGGTCGCCCGCCGCAGGAAGCCGAAGCCCAGGGTGCCTGGGATTACTACCACGGCACGCGGGCGATGAACGGCGGCAACGACCCCACCCACGACGAAGCGGTCGCAGTGACCTTCAGCTCGGTCCGGGTGTGCATCCCGCAGTACCGTGCCCGGCACTGGCGGCTCGAGACCTGCCGCAAGCCGATCTTCCTCACCTCCGACGCACCCCTCGTGCTCTGGCGCCCGGAAACTCCGGAGGACGCCTACCGAGGGTTCGGCCTGGAGGGTGCTCACGAGATCAGGTTCCCGGTCAGCCCCACGGCTCAGCTCGTCCTCGTCCCCGGCCACGGCACATCCGCGGAAGAGGTCAGGCTCAGCCGAGTGAACAGCTGCAACCAGGACCTCGCGGACACCTGCGAGCGGGCCGTCATCGGGCACCCGGACCGGCCTGCCGCGCTCGACCGGGTCCAGCTGAGCAAGCGCGGGCCCACACTGCGCTTCAACTCGGGCCCCGGCTTCCAGGAGAACCCGGACGGCACGGTAGAGCCCATGGGCGACATCGTGCACATGTACACGACCCGCCGGTGAGACCACACAGCTGTGGGCCGGGCAGAAGTCCTGCCCGGCCCACAGCTACGCCTGTGCGCTACGACCTACGAATCCATGGTGGACCTGATTGCCGCGGGGCAGCACCGTCGTACGTCGGCCGGGTCCTCCTGCCTCCTGGAGGTCAGGGGGACACAGCCACTGCCCGCCCGGCACGTGGGCTGACAGACCATCGCATCGGGCCGTGTTCCCGGCGGCCCCAGCCGTTCACCACCGGTTGGTCGCCTTCACGCACAGCGGCTGGGTGCCCTTGATGTAGCCGCTCCCACCACCCATGTCCTTCCAGAAGACAGCGCACCACAGGTCACCGTTCGCGCCGTCCTCGTATCCGGACCAGTAGTGCGAGAGGTTCTTCCATTCCCCGTCGTAGCTGTTCTTGATGGTGCCGTGCGGGCCGAACAGCTCCCAGTGGCCCCTGCCGGTGCTGGTCGTGGCACGGACTTCCATTTTCTCGACGTCGGCGTCGCTCACGTTCTGGAAGGTCACACACAACTCGTGGGTGACGAAGAGCGTCGTCGACTGGCACACCACCCTGAGGTCTGCGGCCTCGGGGGCAGAGGCGGAGGCGGAGGCGGAAGCGGTTCCTGTCAGGACGATTCCCGCGGCTATGGCGGCGGCCATGCGCTTCATACTGTCGTTCTTCCTCTCGGAGAAGGGGACGGGGTACCCGGGCCGATGCGTGCCGGGATCAGAAGAAGACCGGAGAGCAAGCCGTGTCCATATAGCCGCCCGCCTCGTAGAGCGTGGCGCAGACCCGCGAGGCGGCACGAGGCATGAGAACGGTGACCTCGAAATCGGCGACTTCGTCGCGCCGGTTGCCGGTCCACGAGCGGTCCCTGCCGAACATCTCCCTGTTCTGAGCGTCGAGGACCCGGACGTGGATGCGGGCATTGGCCACGCCCGTGGCAGAGACCCAGCCCCCGCTGATCTTGTTGATGAAGGTGGGCGACTGGGCGTCCCAATGGACGCTTATGGCGCCCGTGTTTCCCTGAATCGCCCTGAAGCCCGATCCCGAGGCCGCGGATGCTGGCGCGGCGGACATCACGGTAACCAGAACGGCCCCCGCGCCTGCCACGGCGAGACCGCGCAGGGTCCGCCGGCCCCTGTGGTTTCGGCGCGTCTTCCGGTTCTCGTCTTTCTGCAAGGACATGCTGTGCCTTTCACGTCAGGACAAGGGAGGCCCCATCGAAGAGCTGTGTTCTGGGCCGGTGCCGCTTGGAGCGGGCACATGCCGCCCCGTTGCGTGCAGAACATGACCTTTCACGGTTCGCCGATTGTCTGGCAGGCCACTTTGACCACTTCAGACAATGCTCGGACTTCTGGATCTGGCGCATGGCCGTGCCGCCGGCCCACCGGGCTCGCGCGGCGGCCGGCCGCCGGGTCCCGGAATGCCAGGTCTGACGCGAGTGTGCCGCGGGCCCGACCCATGGCGCCTGGGTCCTGGAGCCTCCGCGGCGTGGGGCTGTTACTCACTTTCGGATGATGTCTGTGCCGCGCCGGGGTGGCGTGACATGGCGAGCTCGAGGGCTCGGCCAACGCCTCCAAGGAGGCCGGAGCTGTCACGCCGTCGACATCACGCACCAGCGACATAGCTGGAGAATGCAACTAAGAGCCATGGAAATATTGGCATAGGTAACACAGCCCGTGATTACCTCCTAAATCCTGCACGAGATGGGCAGACTGTGGGTGCGCGGTCGGCCCGGCCGCCACCCGCGCACCGCACCCGCCCTGCCCCAGCCGAGAAGGCCGCCTACCGGGGCTACCCGCACTGTCTGGGGGACTCTTGTCCGCTTCTGCTTCCGTCGCCGCCCGCCGTCTGGCCGCCGCGCTCGCCGCCCCAACGTCGTGTCGGTGGCCGGGTGCTGTCCGTGGGCCGTGGCGCCGGCGGGGCTGCGCGGGTAGCGTCGGTGAAGCGTTTCCTGTGACGGGGGGGGAGTTGTGGGACGTCGGGAACGGCCGGTGGATCCCGCTGAGGGCCCGGTGGCGTGCTTCGCGTTTGAGCTGCGCAAGTTACGTCAGGAGGCGGGGGGTCTCACGTACCGGCAAATGGCGGAGCGCACGTCATTCTCGGCGGCGACGCTGGCTCACGCGGCCGCGGGCGGAAAGCTGCCCTCGTTGCCCGTGGCGCTGGCCTATGTGTCCGCCTGCGGCGGCCGGCTCGAGGACTGGCAGCGGCGCTGGCACCAGGCACGAGAGCAGGATCTGGCCGAACCGTCCGACGATGACGACGACGCGGTGTCGCCCTACATGGGTTTGCGGCGGTTTCAGCCGCAGGACCGGGACGTGTTCTTCGGACGCGACCAGCTCATCGCAGACCTCACCTCGCTCGTGCAGGGACACCGCGTCACCGTCGTCGTCGGTGCCTCCGGCAGCGGCAAGTCCTCCTTGCTGCGCGCCGGGCTCATCCCCGTTCTGCAGAGTGCGGACGCCGGCGAGCGCCCGGCCGCCCTGCGCATTCTCACCCCGGGCTCCCGGCCTGCCGACACACACGCTCACCTGCTGCAGCCCGAACCTTCCCGCGCTGACACGGTGATCGTGGTCGACCAGTTCGAGGAGATCTTCACCCTGTGTAGTGATCCGGCGGAACGAGAGGCGTTCATCGGCCAGCTGCTGGCCGCCCGCACCCCAGGAAGCCGGCTACGGGTCGTCGTCGCGGTGCGGGCAGACTTCTTCGGCCGCCTGGCCGAGCATCCTGCTCTCGCCGCCGCCGTACGCGAGGCCACCCTGCTGGTCACCCCGATGACGCCCGTGGAACTGAGGGATGCGATCGTCAAACCCGCAGCCGCCGCTGGCCTGATCGTGGAGCGCGTCCTCACCGCCCGCCTCGTCGACGACGTCACGGCCCACCCCGGCAGCCTGCCGCTGATGTCGCACGTTCTGCTGGAGACCTGGCGGCGGCGCCGCAAACGCACACTGACCCTCGCCGCCTACGAGGCCGCCGGCGGCATCCACGGCGCCATCGCCCAGACCGCAGAAGCCCTCCACACCCAACTGCACCCCAGCCACGCACGCCACGTGCGGCAGATCATGCTGCGTTTGGTCACACCCGGTGATGGGGCCCCCGATACGCGTCGGCCGGCCGGCCGCGACGAACTCGACAGCGACCAGCCGGGTGAGGTCGGCCAGGTGCTGGAACGCCTCGCACGCGCCCGGCTGGTCATCCTCGACGACAACACGGTCGAGATCGCCCACGAAGCCCTCCTCACCGCCTGGCCCCGCCTGCGGGACTGGATCGAACAGGACCGCCAGCACTTGCGCGTCCACCGCCAGCTGACCGAGGCCGCCACCACCTGGGAGCAGCTGGACCGGGACGCGGGAGCCCTGTACCGCGGCACGCGCCTGGAACAGACCACCCGACTTGACCGCGGATCACTTTCCGCTGCGGAACAGGCGTTCCTTGATGCCTGTCTGGCTGCGCAAGCAGCCGAACACACTGCACTCCGCCGCCGGATGCAGCTGCGGCGTCAGGCGGTGGCGCTGCTGAGTTTTCTGCTCCTGATCGCCACCTCGGCCGCGATCTGGGCAATAGGGGCGCAGCGCGCGGCGAAACAGCAGCGCGGCGCCGCCGTGTCCCGCGAACTGGCTGCCAGAAGTGACGCACTCCTGTCCCAACAACCGGAGGCGGCCATGCTGATGGCGCTGAAAGGCTTCCAGCAGGCCCCCAATGTGGAGACCCGCAGCAGCCTGATCAGCGCCTACAGCATGTGGGGGGCCAATCAACTGACCGGGCACACCCAGAGCGTGCAGGCGGTGGCCTTCAGCCCCGACGGCCATACCCTGGCATCGGCGGGAAAAGACCACAGCGTCAAGCTGTGGAACACGGCGACACGCCAGCTGATCGCCACGCTCAGGGGACATACCGACACAGTTAACGCTCTGGCCTTCAGCCCCGACGGCCACACTCTCGCCACCGTCAGCGCCGACCACAGCGTCAAGCTGTGGAACCCCGCCACGCACCGGGAAACCGCCACCCTCACCGGCCACGCCAGCGCCGTGAACGCCTTGGCCTTCAGCCCCGACGGGCACACTCTCGCCACCGCCGGAGGTGAAGGCGGGATACGTCTGTGGAACACGCACACCCACGAGACGACGGCCACCCTCGCCGGGCACACCCGAGCAGTGTTGGCGGTGGCGTTCGCGCCGGACGGGCACACCCTGGCCGCAGCCAGCGCTGACCGCACCGCACGGGTGTGGAACACGGCATCGCGCCGCACTACCGCAACCCTGACCGGGCACACGGACGCGGTCCGAGCGGTGGCCTTCTCACCCGACGGGCACACCCTGGTCACGGCCAGCGATGACTCTTCTCTTCGCCTGTGGAACGTTGCGACGCAGCAACTGATCTCGGCGCTGAACGGCCACAGCGATTCTGTGACGGCGGTCGCATTTTCCCGAGACGGCCGCACCGTGGCATCGGCCAGCGCTGACGGCACCGCCAAACTGTGGTATCCCGCCACACGGCGGGATACCACCACCCTCACCGTCCGCACCGACTTCCTGAACGCTCTGGCCTTCAGCCCCGACGACCAGACTCTGGCCACCGCCGGCGCCGACGGCACCGTCCGGCTGTGGAACGCTGCCACCCGGAGACCCATAGCCGAACTCGGGGACGAGGTGGACGTTGCGGGGGAATCTTTCAGCCCTGACGGCCACACTTTGGCCACCGCCTCCGGCGAGGCCGTCCAGCTGTGGGACGTCAGCCGGCGACGGCCGGTGGCGACTCTTGCCGGTCCCGACGACTCGGCATATGCGATGGCATTCAGCCCTGATGGGCACACGCTGGCCACCACCGGTGCTGACCGCACCGTCCGACTGTGGAACACCGCTACCCACCGGCAGACTGCCGTCCTGAAGGGCCATCACAGCAGAGTGCTGGCCGTCGCGTTCAGCCCCGACGGCCAGAGCCTGGCCACAGTGAGCTACGACCACACCGTACGGCTGTGGAACGTGGACCACCGGCGCCTTGTTGACGCCCTCCGCGGCCACACCGACGCCGTCTTCGACGTGGCCTACAGCCCCGATGGCCGGACACTCGCCACCACCGGCGCCGACGGCACCGTCCGGCTGTGGGATACCACCAGCCACCAGACCAGGGCAGTCCTTACCGGCCACAAAGACGTTGTCTACGCCGTGGAGTTCAGCCCCGACGGCCGCTCGCTCGCCACAGTCAGCGCCGACCGCACCGCCAAGCTGTGGGACACCGCCACCTATCAGGCGACAGCTACCCTGACCGGGCACAGCGACGCCGTCACCAAGCTCGCCTTCACCCCGAACGGAGAAACTCTGATCACCGCAAGCCACGACCACACCATGCGCCTGTGGAACGTCCGTACACGGCGCACCGAAGCCGTTCTCCGCGGCCACACGGACATGATCACGGGTATGGCACTGAGCCCCGACGGCCGTACCCTCGCAAGCAGCGTCAGCCGCACGACTCGCGGCAGCAGCGAACTGCGGCTCTGGGACCTCGACACCGGACAGATCGCCCAACACATCTGCCAGGCCAGCAACGCCCACCACTGGTCGCAACTGCTGTCCAATACACCCGGAGCAGGAGCCTGCTGAACCGCTCCGGGATCGGTGGAGGCTTTAACCCACCACCAGAGCCACGGCGGCCCGCCGGGATGACCGGGGTGGGGTCTGTCCGTTTGCCGTTGCGGGAGTTGCCACCGTCCTTGCCCGCCGGATCATGCTTGTCATAGCCGAAGTGATCGGTGATCTCGCCCTCGAGGGCGGATTCCAGCAGCTGCTTCGTCAACTGCTGCAGCAGCCCGCGCTCGCCGGTCAACTGAAGGCCTTCGGCCTGGGCGCGGCTCACCAGCTCGTCAACCGGCTGGTCGTCCACCGCCTTCGCCGACACCGCCGCTGCCGACCCGGCAGCCTCGTGCTCGGACACGTTCTCACTGGTCATCGATGCATCTTGCATGATCGGGAGTTACACCGAACGATTTACAGTCCCGGCGCTGCGGCTCAAGGGTTACGAGGTGTATCGATTCGGTGGGTACGAGCTGGGCCTGAACAGTGCTCCAGCGATGCTTCGCCGGTTCTTCACTGAGCTGCTCGGGAGCCAGCCATAGGGCATAGGCCCGTTCGACCCACGCGAGCCCGCAGCGGGCAGGATGATGCGGCGTATGAGAGATGACACGGTGCGCGATCAGATCCGGTTCCTGCGCGATTGCCTCGACGGTGAGGAGGCGCTTGCTCTCGTTGCTGGTGACGGTTGGCCTGTACCCATGGATGAGGTGATCAGCGCGTTGAGAGCCGGTGGATTCACGGATGAGCAGATCCGCCTGATTTTCACCTGGGGGCCCGGTCGCGCGGCTGTATACGCCGATCTGCTGCAGCGCATTCTTGATCAGTTGGCAACGCTCAGCTCCGTCAGACGGCCGGCTCACAAAGAGGCCGTACGGCGCGGCATTCACTCGCTGCTGCATTTGTACCGAAACGCGCCAGGCTGGGAACCGAAATGGGGGCCGGACTTCCCATATGCGCGCCTGAGCAAGGTGACCAGGGAGCGGGCTGTCGAGCTGCTTGCTGACAGAGAGCAACGGGCGGCAGGAGGCGCCGTCGGTTGATTCCCTCGGGCTTTTCACAAGGGCGGTGCGTGGTTGCGATCATCGACGCTGTTGCTCGCCGACGCGCCGGGAAAGAACCCTGCGCGCCGGACGACCTCGGCATACGGGATCAGCGGTACGCCCGGTGCCCATTGGACGGTTCAGCCGGCTACCACCTATGGAGCCCCACCCGAGGTCAGGGCTTTTGCCATCGCCACGCCCGCCGCGACTTTCTGCCGTATTGGCAGGACGCGGAGCTGGGTCCGCCGATAGCGGCCGTGCATGTTCCGCCGGAGCACAGGTGCGGGGGCTGGGTGGCGCCTCGATATCTACCCCGGCCCTGGATCGGCCCGTTGCCCGAGCGGTGGCCGGAGGAGCGCATTCCCATCTGGTACGCCTGGTGGCGGCTGCACGACATCCAGGACGGCACGTGCGCCACTTGCAGCGCCCCCGCCTGCACCATCGACCACGACCATCACACTGGCCTTGTCCGCGGCTTGTTGTGCGTCTCCTGCAACAAGCGGGAGGGCACCTGCCGACGTCGCGCGCAGGAGGGCACACACCCTGGAAGGCCATGCTTCCAGCCCTATTGGGACGATCCGCCGGCCGCACCGCTGCGCTGGATGCATGGGAAGTCGTCCCTATCAGCGGCATGACAAGGGGTACCGGTCATTCAGCGGGGCTCCGTCGCGCCTGAGAACTCGCCCAAGCAGAGCTGTTTCGACTCTGTTCGAGGCGACCGCCGCCCTGCTGGCGCGCCTGGCCGGGCTCATCTCTCGGGCACGTGTGGGCATGTCTCGCGCTGCTGATAGCTTCCTGGCACGCCTGCGCCGACAGCAGCCCAGAAGGGGCGGGAGTCCTGGAAGTGGCCGCCCAGGGTGTGCCAGGACAGGCCGGGGTGCTCGAGGCTTCCAGGCCCGCGGTGGCCAGCCCGCACCGCTGGTACTTCTCCATGGTGTAGGGCCACTCGACCCACCCGATTCGGCAGGCGGCGCAGACGGTGTAGTCGACTGCGAAGGCGACATCGCCGGCGAGGTTCGCCGCCCGCTCCCTCCAGCCGGGCCGCTCCGAGGAGGAAGTGTCCTGCCAGGGTGCATCCAGCCGGATGACGGTCCAGCCGGAGGGCTGTCGACCCCATCTGCCACCGCTGATCGCGCGTAAGAACCGTTGCCAGGGCGTACCGTCCGCCGCCCACGTCACGTTCCGGGCCTGCGTGGCCAGCGCCCGCGCAGCCTCCCGCTCCTCAACGTCTGCCATGCCGACCACCCTGCCCAGACGACCGACTCCCTCAACTCTGGTGGTCGGGAGTCCAGTAGCGGCGGCTGGTCCTGTAGGTGGGAGCTGGCAACGTTTGTCGACGGTTTTGGGGAGCACTTAGCCATCACAGGGCTCGGAAATGTCGATGAGAACTAGCAACGTTTTCGGAGCGCACGGCGGCTGGCCCCAGGCTCCCGCGCCAGTACTGGGCCGCACCAAGGTTGGCCGGACAGTCACGCGAGTGACGGCCACCGATCGGCGGCCCACTCCAGCCATCCTGACCATCCAGGAGGCGGATCTCCAACCTCATGTCCATCGAGTTCCGTGGCGTCGGGCTCCTCGAACAGTGTCCTCCAGTGCAGGAGGTCCGTCTCGCTCATCGCGAAGGTCTGATCAGGGGTGGTCGACTGGCGATGAGCGACCCGAGCACGTTGGGTCTCATGGTCCACCGGCACATACACAAGCTGACAGGACGCGCCCACAGACATCACCAACCAGCGGATCGCGGACCTTTCGTCACGAGACCAGCATCCGAAATCCAGGACCACGTTGGTTCCCAGCCTCAGCGCCTCCAGACCAAGCCAGAGCAGCCGTCCTTCCAGCACATCGCGCTTCCCCTCCGGCTGCGGATCGCCGAACAGCGGGATCATCCACTCATCCGGCGTCAGCCGCAGCGCGCTGTGCTCCTTGGCCAGCTGCCGAGCTCTCGTGGTCTTCCCGGCACCTGGCAGGCCGACTGTCAGGAACAACGTCGTCACACCCAGATCGTGTCACGAAGGCCAAGTGGAGGAAGACTGCTCTTTCTGCCGAGATCGCCGGGCCACGGCGCGGCCCAGCAGCGCGATGACGTCCAGTGGCGGTGACGCACGCCTCCCAGGTTCTTTCCGGTGGTTCAGGGGTCGTAGGTACTGGCGGGCCGATGCCTTGTGGTGTGGCTGATCATGGCTTGAGCCAAAGGCGGATCGAAGCCGCGGTGACGGGACGTGAAGTGGCCGAGTCATTCCTGGGCCCACTTAGCGATCTTGGAAGCGGTTTTCGGGAGCGAGTTTTGGCCCCACCCTGTGCACTGAGGAGCGACGTCAGTCAGCGGCGCCTGGTGTGGGGACGTAGGGCTCGATCTCGCGCCATGGCGGCGGTCCTCCCAGCTGCCGGTTGATGGGCTGCTGGGATCCGTCGAGGGAGCTGCGGGCCGCGTTGACGAAGGCGAGCTGTTCGGATGCGAGTTCTGCCATGATCCGTTGCAGGTTGTCACGGTTCTTCGGGCCGCGGTCGGCGACCAGGAGCGCGAAGCGGCCGATCGCATCGGCCAGGTCGCCGGCGGCATTCGCAACGTCGGGGGTGGCGACCAGGCTGAGTGAGGTCAAGGCGGCGTTGAACGGTGGCCAGTTGGCGTTGTTGGGCCGGTCGTCGAGGTATGCCTCACGCAGCTCGATCTCGACCGCGGTGAACTCCTGGAGGAAGGCTCCGTAGGCAGCTGTCTGGGTGTCGCGCAGCCATTGCTGGTTCTGGCTGCGGCGGCCGACGAAGCCGCCCACCACGATGCCAATGATGGTTGCGACGGCACCAACGCTCGTGGACACCAGAACATCCAAGGGGGCGGCCAAACCAGTTTCCTCCTTCAGCGCGGTGGCTGTGATCTGTGGTCAGCGTGGCAATCGACTGGTCCATTCTTGATCACGAGGTGTGTTCTGCGGGACCGGATCCGGAGGTCAAGTGGTGGCTTGCTGTTGTGCACGGGTCTGTGCGAGCCGATAGGAGTCGGTGCCGGTCTCGATGATGTTCCCGCCGAAGGTGAGGCGGTCGACGATGGCCGCGCAGAGCCGCGGATCCGTGAATGTCCTGGTCCAGCCGCCGAACGATTCGTTGGAGGCAATGGCGACGCTGTTTTTCTCCTCGCGTTCGGTGAGCACCTGGAACAGCAGCTCAGCGCCGCGGCGGTCCAGCTCCATGTAGCCGAGTTCGTCTATGCAGAGGAGATCGACACGTCCGTAGCGGGCGATGGTCTTGGTCAGGATTTTTTCGTCCGCCGCCTCGACTAGCTCGTTGACCAGTTTGGTGGCGAGTGTGTAGCGGACCCGGAAGCCGGCCATGGCGGCCTCGGTGCCGAGCGCGATCAGCAGGTGGGACTTGCCGGTGCCGGAGTCGCCGATGAGGCAAAGCGGCAGGCCCTTCTTGACCCATTCGCAGGTCGCCAGGGTGTGAATGACGGCTGCGTCGATGTTCGCGTTGGCGTCGAAGTCAAAGGCTCTGATCGACTTCTCCCGGGGGAACTGCGCCGCTTTGATGCGCCGTTCGGAGCGGCGGCGGGCCCGGTCGTCGCACTCGGCCATCAGCAGTTCGGCGAGGAAGCCGCGATAGGACATCTGGTCGCGGGCGGCGGCTTCGGCGAGTTCGGGGAACTGGGCCCGGATCGTGGGCAGCCTCAGCATGCGGCATGCCTGGTCGACGGCGGCGGTCGCGGCCTGTTCGGTCAGCCCGCGGTGGCGTTTGAGTGTCACGGCATCTCTCCCTGGATGGCGGGGCGATCGGCCGGCTGCCGGGCTCGCAGCAGCTGGTCGTAGGCCGCGACCGAGGGCAGCGGCCGGGTGTCGGGCGGCAGCTGGGCCAGCCGCCGTTCGGTCAGCGAGGTCACGTTCGTCCGGTCCGGCTTGGCCGGGACAGAAGCAGCGACCTCGTCGGCTTCGGCCGCCTTCCGTGCCTCCAGGGCGACGGCGTCCGCGGTCAGGGCGCCTGCCCTGAGCGCGGATGCAAGCCCGGCGACCAGGTGCTCGTGGGGGACGTGGCGGCCCATCGGCAGGACCTCGATCAGGGCCCGGGTGCCGTCCCGCTCGCCGTGGGTGGCCTTCGCCGCCTCCCACCAGGCGTCGTGGACGGGCGTGAACTTCCCTGCGGAACGGGCCTGTTCGAGGGCGGTGGCCCCGGGAAACGCGCCGGGCTTGCGGACCAGAGCTTCCAGGTAGTGGTCCAGATCCAGCCGGGCCTTCCCCTTGGCGATCAGCCGTTCATGGCGTGCGATCTCCTGCTGGCCGTCGTAGACGACCAACTCGGATGCGTGCAGTATCGCCCTCACCGTCCGCCCGATCAGCCGCACCGGCACCGAGTAGCGGTTGGTGCGGACACTGATCTGGCTGAAGCGATCCACCCGCAGGCTGAACAGCCGTCCCGTCTCGAAGGGCTCGTCCGGCAACGGCTGCAGCAGCGGCCGTTCGACGGCGAAGTACTCGCTCACCGGCCGCGGACGGGAGCCGATCCGGCGCCGTTCGTCTAGCTCATCCCACTGCTCGATCATCGCGTTGAGCTCAGCGAGGGAGGCGACCTCGGGGACGGGGACCATGTGATTGCGGCGGAACCAGCCGATCTGCCCCTCCACCCCGCCTTTCTCGTGCGCGCCCTCAATTCCGGGCAAGCAATACGCGGCATCGATGCCGTAATGCGACCGGAACGCGGTCCACCGCTCGTTCTCCACGCGGGAGCGCGAACTGAGCACCCGGGAGACCGCGGAGCGGAGGTTGATGCCCCTATGGATGTCA
>NZ_LIRK01000415.1 GCF_001419765.1 Streptomyces torulosus | reverse complement strand
TTCTTGCTGTCCCGGACGGGGACGACGCCGGGGAAACCGGGGGCTACCTCGATGCAGTCGCCGCCGTTGGTGCCGCTGTAGCTGGACTTGACCCATATCGCCGCGCCGAGGTCCAGACTGCTCATGGCGCTCACACCTTCCCAACAAGTCGCTGATCAGAGCGGCTGATTCGCGGGCCGACAGAGCGTCCGCCCTGAGCACATCATAGGTTCGGCGGTGCTGCGCAAGGACGGTCGGATCAGCGTTGAAGTGACCGAGGTCGAGCGACTCCGAGTACACCCACTCGTTCCCGTCAGGCAGAGTGATCAGCGACATCGACGTGTTGGGACGGTCGATCTCGGGGACGTCGAACGGGACGATCTGGATGCGGATGTTGGGGCGCCGCCCTGCCGCCAGCAGGTGGGCGAACTGGTTCCGCATGACGCGGGCGTCCCCAACCGTGCGGCGCAGGCAACTCTCGTCCAGTACGGCGACGAAGAGCGGGCCGTCCTCGGCCAGGAAGCGTTGCTGTCGGCTCAGCCGCGCCTTCACCCGCTCTTCGACCTCGTCGGGGTCGGTGATGTGGCGGGAGAACAGGGCGTGCGCGTAATCCTCTGTCTGCAACAGGCCCGGCACGACGTTCGCCTGGTAGGCCAGGACGGACGTGGCCTCGCCGTCCATCCTCACCCGGCGCTCGAACCAATCCGGATGCTGGACGGCGGGATACCAGTCGATCTTGCCCCACATCCGGGTCAACACCCCACCCGTGTCCAGTACTTCATCGCACCGCTTCGCGAACTGATCGCTCGGGACCCTCGTGCCCGCCTCGATCTTCGCCACCTGCGACCGGTCGCACGGGATCTCCCTCGCCAGCGCCTCCTGCGTCAGCAGCGCCGCCTCGCGGTAGTGCCGGAGCACCTCGCCGAACAGGGCCGCGCTCCCGGCCCCGCCCGCTCCGTCCGCGTTCCGCCTCGTCACCGCGTCCCCCTCGTGCTCCTCCGTGGCAAAGGCCCAGTGCCACACGTCCCGCGTTGATTGCCACCGTTCCCCTCGGCGACGCTGTGTACACCCAGAGTTACTGGCAGGGCTGTGGAGTGCATGTGGAACCAGAGGGACAGCTTGTCTACGACCCGATGACGCGGCGGGTCGGCGAGTACCGGGACAAGGTCGGCCCGTACGCGCTGTTGCGACCGGTCGGCGGCGGCCGGGAGTGGGAGGCGGACCCGGCGGCCTTGCGGCCGGCGACGCAGGCGGAGCGGATCGGCGCGCAGGTACGCGCGGCGAACCGGCGTACGAAGAGGAGGGTGTGAGGGTGCGTCGGCGAGACGAGGGCGAGCCGGGCCGCCCACCCGTTCCGGTCCCCGGCTGCGCCGCGTGCGCGGAGTTGGCGGCGCGGCGGGACGAGGCCCGGGCCCGGTACGACGGGAGCGCGGAGACGGACGCGAACGTCCTGCTCCGGCACCACCAGCGGCGCGACCACGGCGGAGCCGCCCGTACCCGCCGGGTCTTCCGGTACGTGCCGTACGTCCTCGCGCAGGACCCGACGGCGGAGCCGGAGTACGAGGCGCGGTGCGTGTCGGGGGACGAGACGGAGTGCGGTGCGGGGTCGGGCGTGCGGAGCGGCCCGGCGGACGTGGAGGAGTGGCTGCGCGGGCACACGCAGGAGACCGGGCATCGGCGCTACCGGCGCACCTTCGGCGACTACGCGGTGTTCGAGGCGCAGGAGGACGTGCCCCGCGAGGGGACGACGTCCTGACGTGTTTCCGGTGCCGTCACGCCGGGGGGCGTCCTCACGCCATCGCGTCGCGTACGGCGGTCAGGATGTCCTCGGTGTCGGCGCCCAGCGCCCGCGCGGCCGATGTGAAGTCGCGGGCCAGGGTGATGAGCTGGTCGGCGTCATGGGTGCGCGGCCCGGTCGGCAGGGTGGCGACCCGGGTGCCCGCGCCCCGGCGGGTGCGGATCAGCTCGCCGGCCTCCAGCTCGCGGTAGGCGCGGGCGACCGTGCCCGGCGCGAGGCCGAGGTCGGCGGCGAGCTGGCGTACGGTCGGCAGCCGTTCGCCCTCGACCAGCCGGCCGGTGCGGATCAGCGCGGCCAGCTGCGCGCGGATCTGCTCGTACGGCGGTACCTGGCTGGTGGTGTCGACGCGGACGGCGGGGTCGGTCATCGGCGGAGCGTCCCCTCGGCGGCGCGCTCGTCGTCGAGGTCCGCCGTGTCGTCGAAGGCTGCCGTGTCGTCTAGGGGCTTCTCGTCCTCGACCGCCCTCGGGGCCACCACGGTGACCAGGGACCAGACGAGGGTGAACAGGTTCAGCAGGGCCAGGGGGTAGAACACCCAGAAGGTGAGCGCGCCCACCACCCCGGCGCAGCCCGTCTCGGTCAGCGCGACGGAGATCATCAGCACGGCGTACAGCTGCTGGCTCGACACCAGCAGGCCCCAGGCCCCGGTGACCGCCCACGCGCGGTCGCGGCGCTGCTGGTCCCCGCCCGGCCCGTGGGCGATGCGGCGCAGGGCCCAGGCGCAGGTGGGGGTGGCTATGGCGAGCGCGCCGAACATGGGGAGGCTGTAGTAGAGGCCGGGCCACGGGCCGAGGCTCGCGCGCATCCCGTTGCAGGTGATGTGGACGACCTTCCCCGTGCTGAGGACGCGGTCGGGGTCCACGGAGGCGGTGGCGGCGGTGATCACCAGCAGGGCCACGAGGGAGACGCCCTGGAGGGCGATCAGGGGGCCCATGCGCGGTGGCACATGGTCTCTGACCAGGCGCGGCGCGAGACTCGCGGTCCGGACCGCCTCCTGGGGGCGCAGGGTCAGGGCGTCGGCGAGCAGGACGCCGGCCACCGCGCACAGGCCGAACGCCGTGATGCAGAACACCACGCGCTGCTCGAACTCCACGTCTCCGTCTCCCAGCGTGGAGACCGCCTGCGCCACGACCACGCCGACGGCCAGCCCGGACCAGCGGGCGACATGATCGGCGTGTTCGAGCAGCCGGTACGGGAGCGGGGCACTGTCGAGCATGTGGAGATCCCCCCGGATCGTCTTGTACCAAGTTGTGGATACAAGATGGCCCGGCCGGGGCGTTGTGTCAAACGCTCGATACAAGTGGACGCCGAAGGGGACCTCCGAGCACTTTCCGCCGCGGTTCTGATCCTGCTCCGATCCCGCTCCGATCCGGTTCTGATCTCCGGCTGGTTCCATGGGAGCCGCATCTCCGGCCGGCGGCCGGATCCCCGACGCCCCGTCCCGCCCGTGTGTCGAAGCGGCCGGGCGGGACGGCGGCCCCGGTCAGCCCACGGTGATCGCGTCGAGCTTCTCCCGCAGGTAGACGTGCGAGTCGACCGGCGGGTACGCGACCCGCCCGACCGGGGCGGGCACCGACTCCACGACCGTGCCCGGCGTGCACTCGCCGAAGTAGACCAGCGACATCAGCTCCTCGGCCGGCTCGTCGGCCGGCGGCGGCAGCACGCGGTGCCGCCCCGAGCGCCAGCGGTCACCGGTCCACCGGGCCATCAGGTCACCGATGTTGATGGTGAAGGCCGCCGGGTCGTACGGCGCGTCCTCCCAGCCGCCGTCGTCCGTGTACACCTGGAGCCCGCCCTTGCCGGCCTGCCGGTCGAGGATCGTGACCGTGCCGAAGTCGGTGTGCGGGCCGATCCGGAACTGGCCGGGTGCGGGGTCGCCGAGGACGTCCCGGCCCGGGTACCAGTTGATGTTGAAGCCGTAGGTCGGATGGCTCATGTGCCGGGCGAAGAAGTCCCGTTCGAGGCCGAGCGCGTCGCCGAGCAGGGTGAGCAGATGCCGCTCCAGCTCGCCCATCCGATCCAGGTACTCCTCGCAGAGCGGCCGCAGCTCCGGCACCTCGGTCGGCCAGACGTTCGGCTGGTACCACTCCGCGTTGACCACCGGGTCCTCGAACGGCTCGTGCGTCGCGAACGTCAGCGACTCCTTCAGGTCCGGAGGGGTCTCGGTCCCCTCCGCGTAGCCGTTCGCCTCGGCCCCCGGCCCCAGCCACCCCCTCCCGCCGACCTTCACCTCGTACGCCCTCTTGCGTTCCGCGGGCAGCGTGAAGAAGGTCCGCGCCGCCTCCCGCACGCGCGTCCGGAGCGCCGGGTCCACGCCGTGCCCGGTCACCAGGAGGAACCCGGCGGTCTGGAGCGCCTCGTCGACGGTCCGCGCGATCCGGGCCCGGTCCTCCTCGTCACCGTCGAACCAGGGGGCCAGGTCGATGGTCGGGACGCGGGGGCTACTGGGGCTACCGGGGCTGTTGGGTGTACCGGGGCTGCTGGGGCTACTGGGATTCATTCGCAGTGCTCCTGCCTTCAGGCCGGGGGTGAAGCGAATCTGATAACGGTGACGCGGAGCGTCGCGGCATTGTTCCGGTGGAGCCGGG
>NZ_LIRK01000414.1 GCF_001419765.1 Streptomyces torulosus | reverse complement strand
CCCCCCCACACACCCTCGCGATCTTCAGAAAGAGGCACTGCATCACATGGAACTGTTCGACACCGCGACGGTGCTCACCCGCGTCCTGACCTCGGGCGTGGTGATGAGCATCGAGAAGAGCGACCGGGAACTCCCCGGTCTGGAGCGGCTGCTCGCGAAGCGGACCGGCCGGAGCAGGGCCGTGCTGCTCAACAGCCGTACCGGGGCGATCCACGCCGCCCTGGCCGGCCAGGGGATCGGGCACGGCGACAGTGTCGCCCTGCCCGACGTGGACGCGGAGACCTCCGCGTTCCTCGCCTGGCTCGGCGTGACCGTCACCTCGTACGACGGACCCGCCGCGTACGACCACATCGCGCTGGACCCGGCGAACGCCGACCGGCTCGGCGAGTTGGCCGCGGGGGCCACCGCGCCGGCGCTGGTCGTCGACCTGACCGGCCTCGGCTTCGGTCCCGCCGCCGCCGTCCTCACCGACGACCCGAACCTCTGGGCCCGCGCCGAGCGGCTGAAGATCTTCGGCGCCTACGACCTGCGCACGATGTGGACGCAGGAGGAGGCGGACGCCGACCTCGTGCCCGGAGTGCAGTTCAACTACCGGCTCAGCCCGCTGGTGGCCGCCTGCGCGCGGATGGCCCTGACCCAGGCGGCGCGGCCCGCCGCGACCTCCGGAGCGAAGCAGTCATGATCACCGATTTCCCGAACTCGCCCCTCCCGCTGCCCGATCCGGCCGACCTCGACGAGGAACTCGCGGCCCTCGGCGGCAGCGAGATCATCCCCAAGGCGCTGCGCCGCACGCTCTTCCCGGTCATCACCAAGGAGGACGTGTTCAACCTGATGCTCGCCCAGCGGCAGACCCCCGAGAAGGTCGTCGCCGACTTCGCCGAGGCCTACCGGCAGTACGTGGGCGCCGCCCACGCGCTGCCCACCGCCAGCGGCACCTCCAGCCTGCACATGGCGCTCGTGGGCGCCGGGGTGCGGCCGGGCGACGAGGTCATCGTGCCGGCGTTCACGTTCATCGCCACCGCGCAGGCCGTCGTCGCCGCCCATGCCGTCCCCGTGTTCGTCGACGTCGACCCGGTCACGTACTGCATGGACCCGGCCGCCGCCGCTGCCGCGATCACCGACCGGACCCGGGCGCTGATGCCGGTGCACGTGCACGGTCTGCCCGCCGACGTCCCCGCGCTGCGCGCCCTCGCCGACCGGCACGGCATCGCCCTCGTCGAGGACGCCTCCCACGCCCACTCCGCGAAGATCGGCGGCCAGGTCGCCGGCTCGTTCGGCGACGCCGCCGGGCAGAGCCTGATGGCCGACAAGAACTTCCCGCTCGGCGGCGAGGGCGGTATCGCCTTCTTCGCCACCGAGGAGGCGTACGGCCGGGCCGTGAACTACCTCGCGCGGCACGGCATCGACTACCGGATGTCGTGGATCGCCGCCGCGTTCGGCGCCAGCCAGCTCAAGCGGCTGCCGTACTACGACGAGATCCGCGCCCGCAACGCCGCCCTGCTGGGCGAGGCCCTCGACGGCACCGGGCTGTTCACCCCGCCGCACGTGCCGGACGGGCACGTCCACGCGTACAACATGTACCGGATCACCCTGCGTCCCGAGGCCGTCGGGCTGGCGGACCTGCCGGTGCACGCCGTCAAGGAGGCCGTACACGAACTGCTCGTCGCCGAGGGCGTACCGGCACGGGAGTGGCAGAACACGCCGATCCCCTGCCACCTGCCCTTCCGGCACCGCGACGGGTTCGGCAACGGCTACCCGTTCACCCTCAACCCGGGCGCCGTGCGCGACCACCGGCCCGAGGACTTCCCCGTGACCCTCGGCATGCTCGACTCCACCCTCGTCCTCTGCCGCGAGCTGCGCTCCCCGGTCGAGTACGAGCGGATCCTGCGCTACGCCGACGCCTTCCGCAAGGTCGCCCGCCGCCCCGACGCCATCCGCAAGCTCGTCGACGAGCGCGACTACGTGCGGCCGTACGAGAAGGCGGCCCGCCTTGGCTGACACCGACCTTTCACGGGAGAAGATCCGGGTCGCCGTCATCGGCGCCAGCGGATACACCGGGGGCGAGGTCATCCGGCTGCTCCTGGAGCACCCCCACGTCGAACTCGCCTTCCTGTCCGCCGAGCGGGCGGCCGGAGCCGCCATCGGCAGCGTCCACCCCTGGCTGCGCAACCACCCGAGGGCCGCGGGCCTGAAGTTCCGGCCGCTGGACCGGCTGGCGGACATCGACGCCGTCGACATCGCCTTCGGCTGTCTGCCCACCGGCGCGCTGCCCGAGCGGCTGCCGCTGATCGCGGCCCACGCCAAGCGCGTGCTGAACCTGGGCGGCGACTTCCGGCTGCGGGCCGAGGACGAGGTGCGCACCCACTACCCGAAGACCACCGCGCACCCGCCGCTGGAGGACTTCGCCTACTACGTACCGGAGTTGAGCCCCGTCGTACCGGACGGGAGGTTCGTCAACCTGCCGGGCTGCATGGCCGTCACCTCGATCTACGCCCTGTACCCGCTGTTCGCGGGCGCCGAGCCGCTCGCCACGGACCGGGTCGTCGTCGACGCCAAGACCGGCTCCACCGGCGGCGGCCGGGGCAGCGGCGAACCGCCGGCCGAGCGCAGCGGCAACTTCCGGGTGCACAAGCTGTACGGGCACCGGCACGCGCCCGAGGTGCGGCAGGCCCTCGCCGACTTCACCGGCGCGGCCGTCGACCTCCGGTTCTCCACCCACAGCCTCGACGTGGCCCGCGGCATCCTCGTCACCGCCTACGCCGAACTCCGCGACGGGGTGACCCCGTTGGACGTCAAGCGGGCCTACGCCAAGGCGTACGTCGGCAAGCCGTTCGTACGGGTCCGGCCCGCGCCCAAGGCGCCGCAGGACTTCCCGATGCTGAAGGCCGTCGTCGGCTCGAACGTCGCCGAGGTCGCGATCGCGGTGCAGGGCGGCCAGGTCGTCGCCGTCGCCGCGCTCGACAACCTCATCAAGGGCGCGGCCGGACAGGCCGTCCAGGCCATGAACCTCATCCACGGCCTCGACGAGACGGCCGGCCTGCCCACGACGGCGGTGTCCCCATGACGACGATCCGAACGGAACGCCCGACGACCGGGACCGGGCCGTCGACCGCGCGGGCCGGGCTGGCGACGGCGCGGGTCGAGCCGCAGGCCGCGCAGACCGCGCAGACCGCGCAGACCGGGCAGACCGCGCCGTCCACCGCTCAGGTCGAACTGCCGACCACGGCCGCCGGGCAGCAGGTCCCGTCGGCCGCGCGGCCCGCGACAGCGGCCGTCGTCACGGGCACGCCCGCCGCGCCCGGCTCCCGCTCCACCCGGCCCCTCTACGTCATCAAGGCCGGCAGCGCGACCCTCGACCGGGGCGCGATCCACAAGGAGCTGGCCGACCTGGTGGCCAGGGGCGCCCGCGTGCTGCTCGTCGCGGGCGGCGCCACCGGCATCGAACGCCACTACTCGGCCATCGGGCGGCCCATGCCCCACCTGCGGCTGGCCGGCGGCGACTCGGTGCGCTACTGCCCGCCGGAGGAGATGGCCCACCTGGTCGACGCCTACGAACGGGTCACGCTGCCCGCCGTGGAGCGGGAGCTGCGGGCGCTCGGGCTGACCGTGTTCACCTCGGTCGCCGCACGCGGCGGGCTCGTCACCGGCCGGGCCAACCGCCCCCTGAAGACGGTCTCCGCGGAGGGCCGGACCGTGGTCGTCCGCGACCACCGGGCCGGAGTGCCCACCGACGTCGACGTCGACGGGCTGACGGCACTGCTGGAGGCGTACGACGTGGTCTGCCTGTCGCCGCCGGTCGCCGACCCGGCGGGCGGCTCCCCGCTGAACGTCGACGCCGACGTCCTCGCCGCCGTCCTGACCGGCGCGCTCGGCGCCGACCACCTGCGGCTGGTCACCGGCACCGCCGGACTGCTGACCGACCCCGCCGAACCGACTTCCACGCTCCTCGACGCCTATCCCGGCGAGGGCGCCGCCTACGCGGGCGGCAGGATGCGGCAGAAGGTGCGGGCCGCCGAGATCGCCATGCGGGACAGCGGCGCCGACGTCGCCATCACCGGCCCGCACACCATGGGCGAGCCGTCGGGCTGGACCCGCTTCTGGCGGACCAAGGAGCCCGCCGCCGACCTCAGCCTCCTCACCCGCGTGGCCTGCGTGCCCTCCGTCTCGCGCGACGAGGCCGAACTCGCCGCCTACCTCGCCGAGTGGTGCCGGGAACGCGGCATGGACGCCCATGTCGACGAGGCGGGCAACCTGGTCGCCGCCCGTGGCCACGGCCCCCGCCGGCTGCTGCTCCTCGGGCACCTCGACACGGTCCCGCACCACTGGCCCGCCGAGTGGCGCGAGGGCGAGCTGTGGGCCCGCGGCAGCGTCGATGCCAAGGGCAGCCTGGCGAACTTCCTGGAGGTGCTCGCCCACGCGGACATCCCCGAGGACGGCCGGCTGTGCGTGGTCGGCGCGGTCGAGGAGGAGATCTCCTCCTCCAAGGGCGCCTTCCACGCCCGCGACCGCTACCCGGCCGACGCCGTCGTCATCGGCGAGCCCAGCGGCTCGGGCACCCTGACCCTCGGCTACTTCGGACTGTTCAAGCTCCGGGTCACGGCCTCCGTGCCCAGCGGCCACTCCGCCGGGATGGACGCCGTGTCCGCGCCGGACCGCCTCATCGACGTGCTCGGCCGCATCCGGGCCGCGGTGCTCGCCGAGGCGCCGGACGCGCTCAGCGCCGTCATCGACGTCCAGGTGGAGAACGGGCGGGAGCGCGACACCGCCACCGGCGTCCTCAACTTCCGGGTGCCGCCCAAGGCGGACGTGGAGACGCTGAGGGCCATCTCGCTGGGCCACGCCCGCGAGGACGTACGGGTCGAGGTGCTGCGCGCCACCCCCGGCTACGCGGGCGGCCGCTCCAGCGCCCTGGTCAAGGTCTTCACCCGGGCGTTCGCGCAGGCCGGGATCAGGCCCCGCTTCGTGGTGAAGAAGGGCACGTCCGACATGAACACCCTGGCCACGACCTGGCACGACGTGCCGATGGTGGCGTACGGGCCCGGCGACTCGGCCCTGGACCACACCGACGAGGAACGCATCGACCCCATGGAGTACCGCACCGCCCGCTCGCTGCTCGCCGACGCGGTCAACCGGTGGTTCGCCCTGACCGAGGGGAGCCGGCGATGACCACGACCGTGCTCGAACAGCCCCGTACCGGGGGCGACCCGGCGGCCGTCCTCGCCGAGCGTGCCGTCCTGGCCCGCCGGCTGGTCGTCGACATGGCGGCGAGCCCGCGCGGCTGCCACCTCGGCGGCAGCCTCTCCGTCCTCGACATCCTGATCGCCGCCCTGCACCGCGCCTCCGCCGGAGACGGCACCGAGGTCGTCCTCAGCAAGGGCCACGCGGCCGCCGGCCTGTACGCGGCGCTCCACGTCAGCGGGATCCTGCCGGAGAACCCGGCCCCGCTGTACGGCCGCGCAGGCCACCCCTACACCGGCCACCCCGGCCCCAAGGTGCCCGGCGTCCGCTTCCCCACCGGCAGCCTCGGCCACGGCGTCCCGTACGCCGCCGGCTGGGCGCTGTCCCAGCGGCTCTCCGGCGGTCACGGCCTCGGGATCGCCGTCGCCGGTGACGGCGAGCTGCAGGAGGGCCTGGTCTGGGAGACCTGCCAGGTCGCCGCCGCGCAGGAGCTGGGCACCTTCGTCCTCGTCGTGGACCGCAACGGCGGCCAGAACGACGGGCTGGTGGCCGACATCTCCCCGCTGCCGCGGCTCGCCGAACGGTTCGCCGCGTTCGGGTTCGACGTCGCCGAGGTCGACGGACACGACCTCGCCGCCCTCACCGCCCTGTTCGCCGAGGACCGCACGACGGCCCGCAGGCCCCTCGCCGTCATCGCCGACACCGTCAAGGGCAAGGGCGTCCGGGCCGTCGAGGGCAGGCCCGGCTGCCACTACGTGACCATCGACGAGGCGCGCGCCGCCCAGTGGAAGCGGGGTATCCGATGACCACGACCGACGAGCGGGCCGTGCCTCTCACGGCGCCCGCGCCCGGCGCCCCGGCCGCCGAGCCGACCCCGCCCCTCACCGACGACCGCCCGGTGACCCTGTCCGGGCGCGACGCCTACCGGGACGAGCTGACCCGGCTCGCCGCCTCCGACGACACGATCGTCTGCCTGGAGGCGGACCTGGGCGGCAAGGGACACCCCTTCCAGGCCGCCCACCCGGAGCGCTTCTTCAACCTCGGGATCGCCGAGGGCGCCATGGTGGACATGGCGGCGGGCCTCGCGGCCGGCGGCCACAAGCCGTTCGTGAGCACCTTCGCCCCGTTCGCCGCGCTGCGCGCCGCCGAGAGTCTGAAGCTGACCCTCGGCTACCTGGCCGCCGGGGTCACGGTCGTGGCGCCGTACGCCGGGGTCTCGGGCGCCTGGTTCGGGACCACCCACCACTGCCTGGAGGACCTCGCGATCCTGCGCAGTGTGCCGGGTGTGACCATCGCGGCCCCGTACGGCGACGCGGAGATGCGCGCGGTGGTGCGGGAGGCGGTCCGCTCCGGACGCCCGCACTACATCCGCACGGGCCGCAACGCCAGCTACGCCTCCCTGCCCCTGCCCGACGGCGAACTCCCCCTGGTGAACTGGGAGTTCAGGGGCGGGCCCGACGACGTGTGCCTGGTCTCCGTCGGCGAGGAGGGCACCCGGCTGGCCCTCGCCGCCCGGCGGGCCGCTCCCGGCACCGCCCACGCCCACCTCGTGTACCTCGACCACGAGAACCTCTCGCGCGCCGCCACCGAACTCGCCCGCCACCACTGCCGGTTCGTGGTCGTCGAGGAGCACCGCGGCCAGGGCGGCGTGGCGGAGGCGCTCGCGCTGCTGCTGCCGGAGGCCCGGGTCACGTCCGTGAGCGCCGACCGGAGCTGGCCCGCCCACGGCGGCGACCACGAGGAGGTCATGGCCGCCCTCGGCCTGGACCTGCCCGCCGTACTCGCGGCCGTCGAGAAGGCCGGGGCGCACGTCGAGCAGGCCGGGGCGCGGGCGCACGTCCGCGCCGGTTGAGCTTCGCGTCACCCCGCAACCACCCACCACCCACACCGACTTCAGGAGTCCCCGTGCACATCCTCATGATCGAATGCAACCCCAACGGCATGGCCGGCATCGCCAACGCCCTGGACCTCGGCCATGACGTCACCCTCGTCTCCGTCGACCCCGACTTCTACCTCGCGGTCTCCCCGCTCACCGAGGCCGCCTACGCCCACCCCCACTGCCAGGTCGTCAAGAGCGAGAAGGCGTTCTCCATCGAGGAGCTGACGGCGCTGGCCCGCTCGATCCACGCCGAGCGCCCGGTCCACGGCGTCACCACGTACAGCGAGTACCACACCGTGCACACCGCGGCCGTCGCCGAGGCGCTCGGTCTGCCCGGTATGAGCGTCGACGGCGCCCGCAACGCCCGCCACAAGCACCTCACCCGCCTCACCCTCGACGGCACGGGCGTCCGCCAGCCGCGGTTCGCGCACGTCTCCGACCCGGCGAAGGTCGAGGCCGCCGTCCGCGAGATCGGCTTCCCCTGCGTGGTGAAGCCGTCCGACGGCACCGCCAGCCTGCATGTGCTGCACCTGAAGGACGAGGACGACCTGACGGCGTACCTCGCGGAACTCGCGGACGTCGTCGACTACGGGCGCGGTGTCGTCCGTATCCCCGACATCCTGATCGAGGAGTTCGTCACCGGTGAGCTGATCTCCGTGGAGTCCTGCGTCCTCGGCAAGGGCGAGGTCGTCAACCTCGGCCTGACCGACCGTCCGCTGAGCGGCTTCCCGCACTTCATCGAGATGGGCGCCACCTACTTCACCGGGCACCCGCTCCAGGACGAGCTGTTCGCGATGACCACGAAGGTCCTCGACGAGCTGGGCGTCGACTTCGGCTTCATCCACACCGAGTTCCTGCTCGGCCCCGACGGCCCGGTGCTGTGCGAGGTCAACGGACGGCTCATCGGCGGCATCGTGCCGAGCCTGATGCAGATCAGCTCCGGTGTCGACGCCTACCTGGAGGTCATCCGGCAGGCCCTCGGCGAGCGCCCCGAGCTGCCCTTCCCCGGCGAGACCATCGCGGGCGGCCACTGGTTCGGCTCCCCGGTCGCCGGCACCGTCGAGTCCATCGGCTTCGACGGCCTGACCGACCTGCCCGGCTTCCACAGCGCCCTCGCCTACAAGAAGCCCGGCGTCGAGGTCAGCCGCCTCTCCAAGAGCAACTTCGACTGGATCGGCCACATCATCTTCACCGGCGCCGACCGCGACGAGGTCAACAAGCGCAACGAGGAGGCCCTGGACGCCATCGACCTGCGGCTGAAGGTCGAGGTGGCCCGATGAGCGAGGCCGTACGCGGCCGCACGGGACCGGTCACCCTGCACGGGGTGGCCGTCCCGGCCCTCGACCCCGACGCGCTCTACGACGTCACCACAGAGAACGGCGTCTTCACCGCCTTCACCCGCACCGGCCCCCGCCGGGGCGGCGAGCACGAGCTGTGGCCCGGCTACACCGAGACCCACGCCCATGTCTCGCTCCCCGCGAACTGGGACGACACGGTCGAGGACCCCCGGATCGTGGCCCTCCAGTACCTGTACCACGGGGTCTCCCACGTGGTGGACATGTTCGGTTTCCCGCTGGTCGCCGACGCCTGGGCGGCCGGCCGGGAGGCCTCCCCGTGGCCGTACCCGGAGCTCGTGCACTGCGGCTACGCGGTGACGGCGACGACCGACGCGGCCGGCCGCACCGGCCACGGTGTGGAGTTCCCGGCCCCGGTCCACATGCTGGCCGTCGAGTCCGACCTCGACCACGCGCTGCGCGCCAACGCCGAACGCGGCGGCACCTTCCTGAAGGTGATGTTCACCGACGGCACCGAACAGCCGGGCAGCCCGGTCCGCTTCTCCCGCCTGTCGGAGCGGGTGCTGCGCTTCACCGCCCGGATGGCCGCGGAGCGCGGCGTCACGGCGGTCATCGACTGCAACACCCTCCAGGAGACCCGCTGGGCGTACGCATGCGGCTTCCGCCTCTTCGCCCACACGGTCCGCGACCGCACGCTCGACGCGGCCGACTGGAAGGAGTTCGAAGGGGCGCGCTTCGTCTCCACCCTCGCCGGCCTCCGCCCCATGATCATGACCGGCGAGGAGTTCCTGACGGAGTACTCCCGCGAGGGCTTCGCCGAGACCCAGGACGTCCGCAACCTCGACTTCGTCCGCGGCATCGAGAAGCCGTACGGCATCGAGTACGGCGTCCAGGAGACCCGCACCGCCGCCCTCGCCGACATGCGCCGCAACGCGCTCGCCGCGCTCGGCCGGGGCGATCTGCTGGTCGGCACCGACTCCGGGAACACCGGTGCCTACCACGGCTACTCCCTGCTCAGCGAGCTGGACCTGCTGCGCGGCGACGACCCCTCCCTGGACCTGGCGCTGCGCCACCAGGCCACGGTCGGCGGCCGCCGGTACGTCGACGAGCTGAGCGGCGCCCCGACCGGCGCGCACCCGCTGAGCGCGGGCGCCGACGCCACCTACAACCTCCTGCACGCCTCCGCCCCCGACCGCCCCCTCTCGGCCCTGCCCGTGCGGACCGTCGTCCGGGGCGTGGAGATCGACCGCGCGGCCCTGGCCCGCGAGATAGCCGTCCTGCGGGCCGCCGCCCAGGCACCGACCGAACCGAAGGGAATCGCCGCGTGACCATCGAACGCAGGCGGGCACTGATCGGCGTGAACGCCGGTATCTTCCTCGCCCACATCGGGAACTTCATCTGGTTCCCCGTCCTCGTCGCCTCCCTCGGCGGCACTGACAGCGGCTTCTGGGCCGGTGTCGTGATGTGCATGACGTACGTCGGCCGGCTCGCCGCCACCTTCTTCTACGAGGGGGTCGCCGCCCGTATCGGTATCCGGGGCGCGGTGTTCGCGGGCACCGCGACGGAGGCGGTGGCCCTGTTCCTGATGGGCTTCGGTGACGGGGTCGCCGTCTACTCCGTGTTGGCCCTCCTCATCGGCCTCGGCTCGGGCACGGCCTTCCCCGGCCTGAAGAACATCCTGGTCTCGTACCCCGACGACGAGCGCCCGAAGGCGTTCTCGACCTTCCAGATGTCGGCGCAGGTGGGCCTCTTCGGTGGCGCGCTGGTGGGTGGTCTGCTGGCCGACGTCGACCTGCGCACCCTGTTCTCCGTCGTCTTCGCGATCTTCATCGGCTTCTGCCTGGCGTCGTCGGCGTTCATCCCGAGGGACGGCTTCGGACAGGCCACGGGCAAGCCGGCGGCCGAGCGGGTGCCGCTGTTCAGCACCGCCGTCTTCAAGGGCATCGAGGTCCGCGGCGCCACCCGCTACTTCCTGCTGTCGGCGGTCTTCTGGTTCCTCTCCATCGGCTTCATGGTCGGCATCCCGCTGCACATGGAGGAGTACGCGTCGGGCTGGGCGCCGTCGGCCCCGTTCTGGATCACGGGCCTGAGCGTGCTGGCGCTCCAGTACCCCCTGTTCAAGTTCATGATCAAGCACCTGCGCCCGGGTGCGGTGATGGCGGTGGGCCTGGCCGGAATGACGGTGGCGTTCACGGCGTTCGGCGCGGGCCGCTCGGTGCCGTGGATCGTCGTCGGCTGCCTCACGGTCGTCCTGGGCGAGATCCTCTTCGTCCCGTCCTTCGACATCTGGGTCGCCCGCAAGGTCCCCGCGGACCGCCTCGCCAAGGCGATGGGCGCGATGCACTTCTTCCGCAGCGCCGGCAACATGGTCGGCTCCCTCCTGGCAGGCGCCCTGTTCGACCTGGCGACGTCCTGGGACGTACCAGGCGGCAACTGGTACGTGGCGGCGGTGATCGCGGCGGTGTGCGCGGCGATCTGCCTCTTCAGCCGGGACGAGAGCCCGGCGGAGGAGCCTGCGGCCGCCACCGAGGAGGAGCGGGCGGAGGCGCCGGCGTAGTGCCGCGGAGGCTTGCCGCCCGCCTCGTCACCGACACACCCCCAACTGGTCCCGAAAGGGACGCGGTTGGGGGCGCGGACGCGTAAGCCCCCGCTATGGGCTATGGGCTATGGGCTATGGGCTATGGGCGGCCGGCGTGGCGTGCGGTACCGGGCGACGCCTGGACGAACTGACGGCAGCCCGGCGCGGACGGCGGCGAGGGCTCTCCATCGAGGACCCGGCAGAGGGCGGCGTGCACGTGCCCGGCGTCGACCACTCGTAGACTGCGTGGCCATGACACAACGATGGCCCTTCATCCACCACGTCACCTTCATCGCCTCGGACCTTGAGGCGAGCACCCGCTTCTACACCGCCGCGCTCAAGCCTCTCGGTGTGGTCGGGGAAGCGGCTGACGGTGGAGCGGAGTTCTGGGAGGAGGAGCTGGACACTCCTTCCTTCGGCCTGTACCCCGCGGGCGACGCCACGGTGACCCGGGGCGCGCACATCGCGTTCACCGCACGCGACCGAGCCTCGGTCGACGCCTTCTACGAGGCCGCCCTGGCCGCTGGTGGCACGTCCCGGCACGAACCCCGGCTGTGGCCTGAGTACCGCGCCTATTGCGCGTTCGTGGACGACCCGGACGGCAACAACATCGAGGCCGTGTACAAGGAGCAGGCGTAGATCGCCGTCACGCTCACCCTCCTCATGCGGTCCTGACCGGTGCGGCACAATCGCGGTCAACCAGGCAGGCGACGGTGGGAGTGGGAACGTGGGGCGTCTTGGCCGGCTAAGCCGACGTAAGGGCATACCGAACGAGCCGGCGCTGCTGGCTGCGGCTGCTGAGAATCCGGGTGGCAGCGTCGCCGAGATCGATCCGACGTATGTCGACGACCCGAATGGCTACGTACCTCCCGAGGCGATCCGCGGTGCGTGGTTGGTCGACCGCAGCGGGAAACTGACAGGTGAGTACCAGGAGAACCCCCGTCACGGGGTGCCACAGGACGACTTCAGCAAGCTCACTGACCCTGATCACTGGCTTGGCTGGCTCGGCGATGATCCCGCGACCGCCATCCGGAAGGGCATCGAGGAGTCCTTGCGCGCCCAGGTGGCAGACGCAGTGGTCGAGTGGGTCAAGATCCTTGAAACGCCCCGGTTCCTCACGGGTGGGCGTCGACACTCTGAGGACGAACAGGTCATGTTGGTCACCCGCGCGGCACTCGCCGCGCCGTTTGCGTTGTCCGTGCGCACCATGCAGCACGGGCGTTCCATCCTCCAGGGGGTGTTCTCGTGGGCGGCGGTGAACCTCTCACCGCCCGGAGTCCGCAAGGACCGGCACTGGTTCGACCTGGGCGCCGGGCTGGACTGGGCCGGTGAACGGCTCCAAGAGCGGATCTACGAGATGGACGGTGAGGACGGCACCTCCGAGCGGTAGAGCGGCAATGCCGTTCCGTTGGCCTGCAAGCCGAGATCTGGATACCGGCTGATTCATGTCCGTTCATGGTGGTACCAGTGATCCGGCGGGTGCGGATGTTGGTAGTTCCACGGATGCAGCGGGGGCTGGCGATATGCCAGGCTCGTGCGGGTTCCCGATCTTCGCGGTGTGCGTGGGGGTGGGGAGCAGACAGCGCACGAAGGGGGAGTGGGACGTGAGGCTGGTGACCGCAGATCACAGCAGGGCTGCCGTCAGACCGGGGGTGGACGGCCAGTTCCGGGGCATCCTCTGGCCCGCGTCCTTCCCAGGGACGCCCCGGGCCCGCGTCCCCGCACACGGGCTGGCCGCGCTGGTGGTCATCACCTCGGTGTGTGCGGCGTTCAAGGGGTTCTACTGGGCTGACGACCCCCAGGTCAGCCAGTACCGCGAGGGCCTGTGGGGGCCGGCGCAGGCGGTGGCGGTGCCGGTTGGGCTGACGGCGGTGCCGCTCCTGCTGACGTGCGCCGTGCTGGCGGGCGCCGTGCGGTCCTGGCCCAGGGTGCCGTACCGGGTGCTGGCCGCCGTGGCCTGGACGATGTCGGCAGTCGCGATCTTCGTGGTGGTGGTGGAGACCTCACTGACGAACGACAGCGACTACTGCACGGCGAATGCGCCCGTGGATCCGGTCTCGGTGAATGTGGTGGCCCTGTGTCTCGTGGCGGCACTGGTCGCCGGATCGTTGGCCGGGTGGATCGCGTGGGTGATCTCGCGTCGCCGAGCACGGCCCGTAGTGCTGTATGCAGTGTGGCTCGCCACGGTCGCCGCCGCCGTCGTGCTGACCCTGGCCGTGCCGCTCCACGCGGCTCAGACCTGCGGTCCGTCCGGGATGGGCTGAGGACCGCCGCTCACCCCGGCATCCTGAAAACCTGTGCTTGGCATGTCGACATCAGACACAGTGGCCGCGCAGAGCCGGGGATCGGTGAAGGTCCTGGTCCACGAGGAGAACGACTCTGCCAGCCTGCGTGCGGTCAGCGACACCACCGGAGAGGCGATACGGCCCAGCGCCGTGTCCGAGCCCGGCTCGCCGCTGGTCTCGCGTTCGGCGGCCAGGCGGGCTTCCAGGGCAACCGCATCCGAGGCCAGTGCCCCGGCCCGCAGGGCGGCTGCGATCCCGGCGACGACGTGGTCGTGGCTCATGTGCCGGTGCAGCAGCAGGACCTCGATCAGCGCACGGGTGCCGGCCGGGTCGCCGTGCGCTGATCGAGGTCCTGCTGCTGCACCGGCACATGAGCCACGACCACGTCGTCGCCGGGATCGCAGCCGCCCTGCGGGCCGGGGCACTGGCCTCGGATGCGGTTGCCCTGGAAGC
>NZ_LIRK01000413.1 GCF_001419765.1 Streptomyces torulosus | reverse complement strand
GGGCAGGTCGACGAGGCCGCCCCACACGCCGGGTGTCTCCAGCCCGACGACCCGGCCGAGCCCCCAGACCTGGGCCTGTTCGGGACTGATCCCGACGGCCGCCCGGTCGGCGGGGGTCGTCCCGCCCGTGGAGGTCGTCGTCTCCGCGCGGGCCGCCCCGTCGGCCGCCGTGGCGACCGCGCCCCGGGTCAGGCACCACAGCGGGCCCGTGGCGCCCGCGTCCAGCAGGGCCTGGACGGCGGTGAGGGTGGTGGCGGTGCCGACGGGTACGCCCGGGTGGTCGGGGTGCGGCCGCCCGTCGGTGGCGAGCAGGGAGACGACACCGGCCGCGGAGGCGTGGCGGCGCAGCAGTGCGGCGAGTTCGTCGCGTCCGGTGGCGGTGGTGACGGTGATCCGGTCGACGCGGTCGGCGCCGTGGGCGAGCAGTGCGTCCGCCACCCAGTCGGCCGTCGGGGTGCGGCCGGGCGTGAGGAGGACCCAGTCGCCGGTGGGGCGGGCGTCCCTCGGTTCGGGGACCGGCTTCCAGGTGACGCGGTAGCGGAGGCGGTCGGCGGCGGCGGTGCGGCGGGCCGCCGCCCGCCAGGCGGCGAGCGCGCGCACGGTGCCGGCGAGGGACTCGTCGGGCCGCAGGCCCAGCTGTTCGGCCACCGCCGGTGTGTCGTCCCGGTCGACGGCCTCCCACAGGGCGGTCGTCGCGGGATCGTCCGCGGCGGCGGGGGCGGGCCGGTCCAGCCAGTGCCGGGAGCGTTGGAAGGGGTAGGTGGGCAGGTCGACCCGGCGGGCTCCCGTGCCGGCGAGCAGCGCCGTCCAGTCGACGGGGGCGCCGTGCGTGTACGCCTCGGCGAGTGCCTCCACGAACCGTTCGGGACGGCCGCCCGGACCTCGGCGGAGGGTGCCGATCACCGTGGCGCCGGACTCGGTGGCGTCCACGGTGTCCTGGACGGCCGAGACGAGCACCGGGTGCGGGCTGATCTCGACGAACACGGTGTGGCCGTCGTCGAGGGCGGCGCGGGTGGCCTCCTCGAACCGGACGGTGTGGCGCAGACTGCGGTACCAGTAGCCGGCGTCGAGCTGCGTGGTGTCCAGACGGGCGCCGGTGAGGGGGGAGTAGTAGGCGATGTCGCCCGGGCGCGGGTGTACGGGGGCGAGGAGGCCGGTGATCCGGTCCTCCAGCGCGGTGACGTGCGGGGAGTGGGAGGCGTAGTCGACGTTGATGCGCCGGGCGTGTACCCCGTCGCGGGCGCAGAGGGCCTCCAGTTCGTCGAGAGCGGTCACGTCGCCGGTGACCACCGTGGTCGCGGGGCCGTTGACGGCACCGATGTCGAGGCGGCCGGCCCAGGGGGCGAGGCGGGCGCGTACGGCGTCGGCGGGTTCGGCGACGGAGAGCATGCCGCCGCCCGGCAGTCCGACGACGGCCTGGGCGCGCAGGGCGACGACGCGGGCGCCGTCGTCGAGGGTGAGCGCGCCGGCGACGACCGCGGCGGCGATCTCTCCCTGGGAGTGCCCCATGACCGCGTCGGGCCGGACCCCGCAGGAGGCCCACAGCTCGGTGAGGGACACCATGGTCGCCCACAGCACCGGCTGCACGATGTCCACACGGGTCAGCAGGTCGGCGGCGTCGGGGGCGCGCAGCACCTCGGTGAGCCGCCAGTCGGTGAACGGGGCGAGGGCGGCCTCGCACTCGGCCATACGGCGGGCGAACACCGGTGAGGCGTCCAGCAGGTCCACCGCCATGCCCGCCCACTGGGAGCCCTGGCCGGGGAAGACGAACACGGTGCGGGCCGGTCCCGGGGCCGGGTGGTGGCCGTGCACGAGCCCGTGCGGGGCGGTGTCGTCGGCCGCCCCGGCGAGCAGGGCGAGCAGTCCGTCGCGGTCGGGGGCGAGGGCGACCGCGCGGTGCTCCAGCGGGGCGCGGGTCGTCGCCAGCGTCCAGGCGACGTCGGCGGTGGACGCGTCGGCGGTGTCCTCAAGGTGGCGGTGCAGGGTGCGGGCCCGGTCCCGCAGCGCGGCGCGGGAGCGCGCGGTGAGCGGCCAGGGCAGCAGGGGCGGCACGGTGAACGGGGCGGGCTCGGCCGGCTCCGGGGCGGTGGCCGCCGCCGGGTCGTCGGGGGCCTGTTCGAGGATGACGTGGGCGTTGGTGCCGCTGATGCCGAACGAGGAGACGCCCGCCCTGCGGGGCCTGCCCGACTCCGGCCACGGCCGGCTCTCCGTCAGCAGGCGTACGGTGCCGTCGGACCAGTCCACCTCGGGGGTGGGTTCCGAGGCGTGCAGGGTCGGCGGCAGGATCCCCTGCCGCATCGCGAGCAGTGTCTTGACGACTCCGGCGGCGCCCGCGGCGGCCTGGGTGTGGCCGATGTTGGACTTGAGGGACCCCAGCCACAGCGGCCGGTCCATGGGGCGGCCCTCCCCGTAGACGGCGAGCAGCGCCTCCGCCTCGATGGGGTCGCCGAGGCGGGTGCCGGTGCCGTGCGCCTCCACGGCGTCGATGTCGGCGGGGGTCAGTCCGGCGTCGGCGAGGGCGGCCCGGATGACGCGTTCCTGCGCGGGTCCGCTGGGCGCGCTGAGACCGTTGGAGGCGCCGTCCTGGTTGACGGCCGTGCCCCGGACGACCGCGAGGACCGGGTGCCCGTGGCGGCGGGCGTCGGAGAGCCGCTCGACGAGGAGGAGGACGGCGCCCTCCGACCAGCCGGTGCCGTCGGCGCCCGCGCCGAACGCCTTGCAGCGGCCGTCCGCTGCGAGGCCGCCCTGCCGCTCGAAGCTGAGGAACGTGCCCGGGGTGGGCAGCACGCACACGCCGCCCGCGAGGGCCAGGTCGCAGTCGCCGCGCCGCAGCGCCTGCGCGGCCAGGTGCAGCGCGACCAGCGAGGACGAGCAGGCGGTGTCGACGGTGACCGCCGGGCCGTCGAAGTCGAAGGTGTAGGCGATGCGGCCGGAGGCGACGCTCGCGGTGGTGCCGGTGAGCACATGGCCGCCGGTGTCGTCGGACGCCTCGTCCAGCCGCGGCCCGTAGTCCTGGGAGACCAGGCCCGCGAAGACGCCCGTGCGCCGGGAGGCGGGCGAGCGCGGGGCGATACCGGCGCGTTCGAACGCCTCCCAGGCGGTCTCCAGCAGCAGCCGCTGCTGCGGGTCCATGGCCGCGGCCTCGCGCGGCGAGATGCCGAAGAAGGCGGCGTCGAAGCCCGCCACGTCCGCCAGGAAGCCGCCCGGGTACGCCACGTCCCAGCCTCGGTCGGCGGGGACCTCGCCGATCGCGTCGTGGCCGCCGGCCACCAGGTCCCACAGCCGCTGCGGCGAGTCGGCGCCGCCGGGCAGCCGGCAGCCGACCCCGATGATCGCGACCGGTTCGCGGGCGCTGTCCTCGGCCTCGCGCAACCGCCCCCGGGTCTCGTGGAGTTCGGCCGTGACCCGCTTGAGGTACTCGACCAGCTTCTCCGCTTCCGCTTCCGCCATGTGCGTCATTCCCCGCGCTCCTGCAGGTCGGTACCGAGTTCCCGGTCGATGAAGGAGAAGATCTCGTCGACGCTCGCCGTCCGGAGCGCCGCGCGTACGCCGCCGTCCCCGTCGCCGGCGTCGCCCTGCCCGGCGCCGGCACCGTTCGTGGCGGTGCCTGCCCGGGGTGTGCCGTTGCCGCCCGCCGGTGGGGGTACGGGCCCGCCCGCCGCGGAGGTGACCGCGTACCGCTCCTCGCACCGGGCGAGCAGGTCGCGCAGGCGCCGTGCCGTGGTGTGCAGTTCGGCGGGGTCGGCGTTCCGCGCCAGGAGGTCCTCCAGCCGGCCGATCCCGTCGTCGAGCGAGCCCTCGGCGGGCCCGGGCGGTGGCGCGAGCCGGGTGCGCAGATAGCGGGCGACGGCCGCCGGTGTGGGCTGGTTGAACAGCAGCCCGGCGGGCATGCGGTGACCGCTCGCGGCGGTCAGGCGGTTGCGGAGTTCGACGCCCATCAGCGAGTCGAACCCCAACTCCTTGAAGGTGCGGGCGGCGTCCACGCGCCGCCCGTCACGGTGGCCGAGGACCGCCGCCGCGTGGCCGCGGACCTGTTCGAGGAGGGCGGCCTCCTGTTCCGGGGCGGTCAGCCCGGCGCCGACGGTGAGGCGTACGGCCTCCCTGTCGGGCCGTGCGTCGTCGCCGGGGCCGGGGGCCGCCGTGGCGGGGTCGCGCCAGGCGCTGCCGGCCAGTTCCCGGTAGAGCGGCGAGGCTTCCCCCTCGTGCGCCGCGCGGCGCACCAGCGGCAGGGACAGCGCCAGCGGCAGCCGCAGCGCGGGGCCCGGCCGCAGCAGGGCGGCGTCGAGGAGCGTGAGGCCCTGGTCCCGGTCGAGCGGCAGGAGTCCGGTGCGGCGCATCCGGCGCAGGTCGGTGTCGCTGAGCCCGGCGGTCATGCCCGCCGCCGCCTGTCCTGCGGCCGGGTCCGCGGCGGGCGGGGCACCGGTCTGCGGGGCCCACGGTCCCCACGCGAGGGACACGGCGGGCAGCCCCCGGCTGCGGCGCAGCTGGGCCAGGGCGTCGAGGAAGGCGTTGCCGGCCGCGTAACTTCCCTGGCCCGCAGCGCCGTTGACCCCGGACACGGAGGAGAACAGGACGAACGCGCGCAGGCCGGCGTCGGCGGTCAGCTCGTGCAGGTTCCACGCGGCGTCGACCTTGGGCCGCAGGACGCGGTCCAGGTCACCGGGCTCGATCGACTCCACCACGGCGTCGTGCAGGACGCCCGCGGTGTGTACGACCGCCGTCAGGGGGTGGGCATCGGGTATCCGCGCGAGGACGGCGGCGAGCGCGTCCCGGTCGGCCGTGTCGCAGGCGGCGACCGTGACATGGACGTCCCCCTCCCGGCGGAGGGCGGCCTCGAGCGCGGTCGCCTCGGGGGCGTCGGCGCCCCGGCGGCTGACCAGCAGCAGCCTCCGTACCCCGTGACGGGCCACGAGGTGCCGGGCGACGAGCCGCCCGAGGGCACCGGTACCGCCGGTGACGAGAACGGTGCCGTTCGGATCGAGGGCTGTACCGCTCAGGTCGCTGTAGGTGCTGTCCGGGGTGCTGGAGGTGCCGTTCGGGCTGCTGGAGGTGCCGTTCGGGCCGACGGACGTGCTGTCCGGGGCGCTGGACGTGCCGTCCGGGCCGATGGACGTGCTGAGCCGGTTACTGGACGTGTCGTTCGGGCCGCTGCGGGTCGCGTACGAGGTGGCGACCGCCGCCTTCTCGGCGTCCGCCGGTGTCCGGGGGGTGCCGCTCGGGCCTGGGCCGGTCCCGCCGCCCGTGGGCCGGACGACGCGGGGCGCGTACAGGCGGCCCGCGCGGACCGCGACCTGGGGCTCTCCGCAGGCGGCAGCGGCGGGCAGCGCGGCGGCGGACGCCGGGTCGTCGTCGAGGTCCACCAGGACGAACCGGCCCGGATGCTCGGTCTGCGCCGAGCGGAACAGGCCCCACACGGGTGCCTCGGCGGGGGCGCACGGTCCGTCACCGGCCGCGACCGCGCGCCGGGTCATGACGACCAGCCGGGTGTCGGTGAGGCGGTCGTCGGCCAGCCATGCCCGGGCCAGCTCGGCGGCCCG
>NZ_LIRK01000412.1 GCF_001419765.1 Streptomyces torulosus | reverse complement strand
CCGCCCGCACGCGCGCGTGCGAAGGACTCGCCGAGCGCCGGGGCGAAGTCGGCGAACACGGCGGAGGAGGTCTCCGCGGGCGGCTCCGTGAAGTCGGGGGACGGCTGCACGCCCGTGACCAGCGGCTGGGCGTCCTCGGCGGGCCCGGCCCCGCGCGCGGCCTCCTCGGCGGCCCGTACCAGCGGCTCCAGTTCCTCGGCGGTGACCGCCGAGCGGGACACGACACCGGAGGCCGTGCCCTCCTTGCCGTCGACCGTGGCGACGACGGTCACCGACCGCCCCCGCGTGACCCCGTTCGTGGTCAGCGCGTTGCCCGCCCAGCGCAGGTTGGCGGTCGAGTACTCGTCGGCGATGACCACGCACCCGTCGGCCCGGGACAGCTCGAGAGCACGCTCGACGATCTCGTGCGGCTTGTGTGCCTTGTTGACGGGCGCGCTCATCGACCTGCCTCCTGCGTGGTGTTCAGAATGTTGACGCCCTTGAACAGGGCGGAGGGGCAGCCGTGCGAGACCGCGGCGACCTGGCCCGGCTGGGCCTTGCCGCAGTTGAAGGCACCGCCGAGGACATACGTCTGCGGCCCGCCCACGGCCGCCATGGAACCCCAGAAGTCGGTCGTCGTCGCCTGGTACGCGACGTCCCGCAGCTGCCCGGTGATCCTCCCGTTCTCGATCCTGAAGAACCGCTGACCGGTGAACTGGAAGTTGTACCGCTGCATGTCGATGGACCACGACCGGTCCCCGACGACGTAGATGCCGCGGTCGACACCGCCGATCAGATCCTCCGTGGACAGCCCGGCCGGATCGGGCTGGAGCGACACATTGGCCATGCGCTGCACGGGGACGTGCCGGGGGGAGTCGGCGTACGCGCAGCCGTTGGAGCGGCCGAGCTTCGTCAGCCGGGCGATACGGCGGTCCAGTTGGTAGCCGACGAGGGTGCCGTCCTTCACGAGGTCCCAGGACTGGCCCGCGACGCCCTCGTCGTCGTACCCGACGGTCGCGAGGCCGTGCTCGGCGGTGCGGTCGCCGGTGACGTTCATCCGCTCGGAGCCGTACCGGAGTTTGCCGAGCTTGTCGAAGGTGGCGAAGGACGTGCCGGCGTAGGCGGCCTCGTAGCCGAGCGCGCGGTCCAGCTCGGTGGCGTGGCCGATGGACTCGTGGATGGTCAGCCACAGGTTGGACGGGTCGACGACGAGGTCGTAGAGGCCCGCCTCGACGCTCGGGGCCCGCATCTTCTCGGCGAGCAGCTCGGGGATCCGCGCCAGCTCGTCGTCCCAGTCCCAGCCGGTGCCCGTCAGATACTCCCAGCCCCGGCCGACCGGCGGCGCCAGGGTCCGCATCGAGTCGAACTCACCGCTGGACTCGTCGACGGACACGGCGGTCAGGGACGGGTGCAGCCGGACCCGCTGCTGCGTGGTCACGGTGCCCGCGGTGTCCGCGTAGAACTTGTTCTCGTGCACGGTGAGCAGCGAGGCGTCGACGTGATTGACCCCGGGCGCCGCCAGCAGCCGCGCGCTCCAGTCGGTGAGCAGCGCGGACTTCTCCTCGTCGGGGACGGTGAACGGGTCGATCTCGTACGAGGAGATCCACGTCTTCTCCGCGTGCACCGGCTCGTCCGCCAGCTCGACCCGCTCGTCGGACCCGGCCGCCTCGATGACCTTCGCCGACAGCTTCGCCATCGCCACCGCCTGCGAGGCGACCTTCGCGGCGGCGTCCATCGTCAGATCCACACCGGAGGCGAACCCCCAGGTCCCGCCGTGCACCACGCGCACCGCGTACCCGAGGTCGGTCGTGTCCGACGACCCGGCGGGCTTGGCGTCCCGCAGCCGCCAGGACGCGCTGCGCACCCGCTCGAACCGGAAGTCCGCGTGCTCGGCCCCGAGGGCACGCGCGCGTGCGAGCGCGGCGTCGGCCAAGGCCCTTAGCGGCAGTGCCGTGAAGGCTTCGTCGATGGAATGAGGCACCGAGGTCTCCCTGCTGTCGTGGCCTGTCGGGTCCGATCATGTCGCGCCCGCGGGCACCCGGACCACATCTTTCCGCGCCGACCCCGATGGCTTTCTGTAGGGACCCCACAGTGAGTCCCCCACGCCACTGTCACTGCCCGAATGCCCGCGCGACGGGCCCGACCGATAGGTTTTCGAGGAAGGCGCCTGCCGTCCAGGCAATCGGGCAGGTGTGCAGACCGCTATGGAAAGGGTGATCCGTTGAGCCGCTCGGTTCTCGTCACCGGAGGCAACCGGGGCATCGGCCTCGCCATCGCCCGCGCGTTCGCCGAGAACGGCGACAAGGTCGCCTACACATACCGCTCGGGCGAGCCGCCGGCCGCCCTCGCGGAGTTGGGCTGCCTCGCGGTCAAATGCGACATCACCGACTCCGAGCAGGTGGAGCAGGCCTACAAGGAGATCGAGGCCGAGCACGGTCCGGTCCAGGTCCTCGTCGCCAACGCCGGCGTCACCAAGGACCAGCTCCTGATGCGGATGTCCGAGGAGGACTTCACCTCGGTCATCGACACCAACCTGACCGGCACCTTCCGTGTCGTCAAGCGTGCCAACCGCGGCATGCTGCGCGCCAAGAAGGGCCGCGTCGTGCTGATCTCGTCGGTCGTGGGCCTCTACGGCTCGCCCGGCCAGGCCAACTACGCCGCCTCCAAGGCCGCCCTGGTCGGTTTCGCGCGGTCCCTCGCCCGTGAACTGGGCTCGCGCGACATCACCTTCAACGTCGTCGCGCCCGGTTTCGTCGACACCGACATGACCAAGATCCTCACCGACGAGCAGCGCGCGGGCATCGTCTCGCAGGTGCCGCTCGGCCGGTACGCGCAGCCCGAGGAGATCGCCGCGACGGTGCGGTTCCTCGCCTCGGACGACGCCTCGTACATCACTGGAGCCGTCATCCCCGTAGACGGCGGACTGGGAATGGGTCACTGATCACCATGAGCGGAATCCTCGAGGGCAAGCGCGTCCTGATCACCGGTGTGCTGATGGAGTCCTCCATCGCCTTCCACACCGCCAAGCTGGCCCAGGAGCAGGGCGCGGAGATCATTCTCACCGCCTTCCCCCGGCCCACGCTGACCGAGCGCATCGCCAAGAAGCTCCCGAAGCCCACCAAGGTCATCGAGCTCGACGTCACCAACGAGGAGCACCTCGGGCGGCTCGCTGACATCGTCGGTGAGGAGCTCGGCGGCCTCGACGGCGTCGTGCACTCCATCGGCTTCGCCCCGCAGGACGCCCTCGGCGGCAACTTCCTCAACACGCCGTTCGAGTCCGTCGCGACCGCCATGCACGTCTCGGCGTACTCCCTGAAGTCGCTGACCATGGCCTGCCTGCCGCTCATGCAGAACGGCGGCTCGGTCGTCGGTCTCACCTTCGACGCGCAGTACGCCTGGCCGCAGTACGACTGGATGGGCCCGGCCAAGGCCGCCCTGGAGGCCACCAGCCGTTACATGGCCCGTGACCTGGGCAAGCAGAACATCCGCTGCAACCTCATCTCCGCCGGCCCCATCGGCTCCATGGCCGCCAAGTCCATCCCGGGCTTCGGTGAGCTGGCCTCGGTGTGGGACAACCGTTCGCCCCTGGAGTGGGACCTGAAGGACCCCGAGCCGGCCGGCCGCGGTGTCGTCGCCCTGCTCAGCGACTGGTTCCCGAAGACCACGGGCGAGATCATCCACGTCGACGGCGGGCTGCACGCGATCGGCGCGTGACCGTCGCCGCCCGGCCCGAACGGTCGAGGGCCCGTGTCCACCCGGACACGGGCCCTTCGCGCATCCCCCGTTCGGCCCATCCGACGGGCCGCCCCGGCCGGGTGCCGCGCACGCTGGACGTACACCGCCCAGCCGCTCGGCCGAGGAGGTCTCCCTTGTGCGTCTGTCCCGCAGCTTCGCCCCCATGGCCGTCGCCCTGGCTCTCGTACTGTCCCTTCCGTACGAAGCGATCCCGAACGCGCGCGTGGAGACCCGGAACCTGACCGGACCCCGGCACGCGCGTGTGACGGCCGACCGTCCCGACCCCTTCGGGGCGGCCTGCAATTACACGGTCCTCGGCTCCCGGGTGGTCGGGTACTGCTTCAACCCCTACCCGGACCCCGACCGGGTCCGCCTGCACATCGAGTGCGCGCGCTGGTGGGACATCGACAGCGACGGCGCCCCCGTCGAGACGGGTCCCGCGCAGACGGTGCGGTTCACCGGGCGCTGCTGGAAGGAGGTCCGCGCCGTGTGGTTCAGCCACCAGCGGCCGGACGACTGACCCCTCAGGGGCGGCAGTGGAACGGGTAGCCGGCCGCCTCCGCCGCCGCGGACTCCGCGTCGCCCGCGCGGATCGCGTCCACGAGCCGGGCGTGGTCCATGTAGGTCTCCGGCGTCAGGTCCGCGCCGACGTCGTCGCGCAGCCAGTCCCGCAGGACCTCGCCCAGGTCCGCGTAGACGGCCGTGACGACGTCGTTGTGGGACGCGGCCACGACCGCCAGGTGGAAGGTCGCGTCGGCCGACACGAAGGTCTCCGCGTCGCCGGAGGCCCAAGCCTCCTCACGCCGGGCGAGGAGCGCGTCCAGCTGCTTCAGGTCCTTCTCGGTGCGCCGCTCGGCGGCCAGCTTGGCGGCGCTCGACTCGAGGGCGGAGCGCAGCTCGGCGATGTGCCGGGGGTCGGCGTCCGCGAAGCGGCGGTGCATGACCCCCGCCAGCTCGCTCGTCGCGACGACGAAGGTGCCGGAGCCCTGGCGGATGTCCAGCAGACCGTTGTGCGCGAGGGCGCGGACGGCCTCGCGCACAACGGTCTGCT
>NZ_LIRK01000411.1 GCF_001419765.1 Streptomyces torulosus | reverse complement strand
GGGCAGGGGGGCGCCCATGACGGCGTACGGCCGGGGGGCGCTGGGGAAGAGGACCTGGCGGGCGAGGTCCTCGTAGCCGAGGGAGCGGTACAGGCCCCGGGCGGGGCTCTCGATGTCGATCGCGGAGAGGATCGAGCGGGGCTCGGTCGCGCTGTCGGTGATGGTGGTGATCAGGGACCGGCCGACACCGCGGTTCTGGTAGGCGGGGTGGACGTGCAGCTCGGTGATCACGAAGGAGCCGTCCAGCCAGTCCTCGTGACCCCGGGCGCGGAGGTAGGGCTCCACGACGGTGGACCACCAGTGGGTGCGGTCGTTGGGCATGCCGTAGACGAATCCGACGAGACGGCCGCCGGCCGTGGCGCCGAGTGCCCTCGCTCCGGGGTAGGTCATGTGGCGCAGGACGATCTGGCGGCGTACGGCAACCTCGTCGGGGCCGAGACCGAACGCCACGGCTTGGACGGCCAGGGCCTCGTCTACGTGGGCGGGGAGGTCCAGGGGGCCGATGACGAGGCTCATGTTGCGGATGCTACAGGGGGGTTCGGGTGGTGCGCGGGGTGCCGGTCGGATGTGGCCGACCCTGCGGTTCCCCGTGTCCGGGACGGGGGTGCGTCGGCCTTCGTCAGAAGAGGACGCTCATGAACTCCCCGACCTCCTGGAAGCCCACCCTGCGGTAGGTGCGCCGCGCGGCCGTGTTGAAGTCGTTGACGTAGAGGCTGACCAGAGGGGCCACGTCGGCGAGGGCGTAGCGCAGGACCGCCGCCATGCCGGGCCCTGCCAGGCCCCGGCCGCGGTACTCGGGGGCCACCCAGACGCCCTGGATCTGGCAGGCCTGGGGGGTGGCGGCGCCGATCTCGGCCTTGAAGACCACGCGGCCGTCGGCGTCGAGGCGGGCGAAGGAGCGGCCGGAGCCGACGAGTTCGGCGACGCGGGCCTGGTAGAGGAGGCCGCCGTCCCCGGCCATCGGGGAGACGCCGACCTCCTCGGTGAACATCGCCACGCACGCCGGCATGATCGTTTCCATCTCATCCTTGCGGATCCGGCGGACGTACGGGTCGGGGGCGACCTCGGCGGGGTCGGGCAGCCGGTCGGTGACCATCAGCGGCTGGTGCGCGCGGACCTCGCGGGCGGGGCCCCAACTGGGCTCCAGCAGGCGCCAGAGCTGGGCGGTGGGTTCGGCGGGACCGACGAGCGAGGAGCAGCGGCGGCCGGCCCGGCGGGCGCGGTCGGCGAAGGCGCGGACGGCGCGCGGGGTGGCGCAGATGGGGACGAGGTTGGCGCCGGCATAACAGAGGGAGGTGAGGGCGCCGTCCTCGTACCAGCCCCACATCTCGCCGCCGAGCCGCCAGGGGTCCAGGCCGGCGACCTGGACGCGGGAGGTCACGAAGGCGTTCGCGACGGGCTCGCGGTCGAGGACGGCGAGTGCGGCGTCCAGGTCACTCGGTTCGAGGACCCGGGTGGTGGTCTGGGTCAACACGTGCGGGGGCCTCACCCTTGGTCTGCGCTGATTTCCGCACGATACCTTGCGGGGCTGTGGCCGGGCGCCCCGGAGCTCGGGGGTACCTGTGCTCTGGCGGGTGCGGGTACGTCGTGGCTTGTCGCGCAGTTCCCCGCGCCCCTCAAGGGGCCTGCGGCCCTTGAGACGCGCCCGTGGCGCCCCGGGGCGCTGTCAGGCGTCCTCAGCCTGCCACCGCCACCGTCGGCTCGCCCGAGGTGACGCCGGCCTTCTCCATCTCCTCGGCGATCTTCATGGCCTCCTCGATGAGGGTCTCGACGATCTTGGACTCGGGGACGGTCTTGATGACCTCGCCCTTGACGAAGATCTGGCCCTTGCCGTTGCCGGAGGCGACGCCGAGGTCGGCCTCGCGGGCCTCGCCCGGGCCGTTGACGACGCAGCCCATGACGGCGACGCGGAGGGGGACCTCCATGCCGGTGAGGCCGGCGGTGACCTCTTCGGCGAGCTTGTAGACGTCGACCTGGGCCCGCCCGCAGGAGGGGCAGGAGACGATCTCCAGGCCGCGCTGCTTGAGGTTGAGGGACTCCAGGATCTGGTTGCCGACCTTGACCTCCTCCACCGGGGGCGCGGAGAGGGAGACGCGGATCGTGTCGCCGATGCCCTCGGAGAGGAGCGCGCCGAAGGCCACGGCGGACTTGATCGTGCCCTGGAAGGCGGGGCCCGCCTCGGTGACGCCGAGGTGGAGGGGGTAGTCGCACTGGGCGGCGAGCTGACGGTAGGCGTTGACCATGACGACCGGGTCGTTGTGCTTGACCGAGATCTTGATGTCCCGGAAGCCGTGCTCCTCGAAGAGGGAGGCCTCCCACAGGGCCGACTCGACCAGGGCCTCGGGGGTGGCCTTGCCGTACTTCTGCAGGAGGCGGCGGTCGAGGGAGCCGGCGTTGACACCGATGCGGATCGGGGTGCCGTGGTCGTTCGCCGCCTGGGCGATCTCCTTGACCTTGTCGTCGAACTGCTTGATGTTGCCGGGGTTGACGCGGACGGCGGCGCAGCCGGCCTCGATCGCGGCGAACACGTACTTCGGCTGGAAGTGGATGTCGGCGATGACCGGGATCTGCGACTTCTTCGCGATGACGGGCAGGGCGTCGGCGTCGTCCTGCGTCGGGCAGGCGACCCGGACGATCTGGCAGCCGGAGGCCGTCAGCTCGGCGATCTGCTGGAGCGTGGCGCCGATGTCGGACGTACGCGTGGTCGTCATGGACTGGACCGACACCGGTGCGTCCCCGCCGACCGCCACGGACCCGACCTGGATCTGCCGGCTCTTGCGGCGCTCGGCGAGCTTGGTCGGAACGGACGGCATGCCGAGAGAAATCGCAGTCATCTGCTGTGCAACCCCAAGTTGTGGATCAGGATCGGGTCCCGGAACAGGCGGGCTCCAGGCTTCGAGATTACGGCACGGCCCTGGGCCCCAGCACATCACGGGCCGTAAACCCACCCGTAAGGGAAGGCCGGGGGCGGGACAGCGAAGCGGCCGGGCACCCCAGGGTGCCCGGCCGCCGTGAACGCGGGGTGTCTACGAGATGCGCACCGGGTTCACGAGGTCCGCGATGAGGACGAGCAGCGTGAAGCAGATGAAGACGCCGGCCACGACGTACGCGACGGGCATCAGCTTCGCCACGTCGAAGGGGCCGGGGTCGGGCCGGCGGAGCACCTTGGCCGTGTTCCGGCGCACCGACTCCCACAGGGCGCCCGCGATGTGCCCGCCGTCGAGCGGCAGGAGCGGGAGCATGTTGAACAGGAAGAGGGAGAGGTTGAAGCCGGCCAGCAGGATGAGGAAGCTGGCGAGCTGCTGGGTGGCGGGGATGTCCATGGTGAAGATCTCACCGCCGACGCGGGCGGCGCCGACCACACCCATGGGTGAGTCCGCCGCGCGCTCGCCGTCGCCGAAGGTGGCGTCCCACAGGGCGGGGATCTTGGCGGGCAGCGAGATGAGGGACTCGACGCCGTTCTCCATCATGTCGCCCATGCGGTCCACGGACTGCCCGAAGGAGAGCGGGACGATGTCGGATGCCGGGGTGAAGCCGAGCCAGCCGGCGGAGACGAACTTGTCCTCGACGTAGCCGCCCTGGCCGTCGGTCTGGGCGACATCGTTCTTGATGAGGGTGGGGGTGATGTCGACCTGCTTGCCGTCGCGCTCGACGGTGAGGACGACCTTCTTGCCGGGGTTGTCGCGGATGTCGGTCTGGAGGGCCGACCAGTCGGTGACGGGGGCGCCGTCGAACGCGACGATCTTGTCGCCGGGCTGGAGACCGGCGGCCTTGGCGGGGGCCTCCTTGTCGCCGTCCTTGCACTTGGTGCGGTTCTCGCTGGCGGAGATGACGCAGTCGGAGACCTTGCTGACCGTGGTCGTCTGGGTCTTGGCGCCGAAGGTCATCATCACGCCGACGAAGATCACGACGGCGAGGATCAGGTTCATGAAGGGCCCGGCGAACATCACGATGACGCGCTTCCACGGCTTGCGCGTGTAGAAGAGGCGCTGCTCGTCGCCGGGCTGGAGCTCCTCGAAGGACGCCTCGCGGGCGTCCTCGATCATCCCGCGCCACGGGGAGGTGGAGCGGCTCTCGACGCGGCCGTCGGCGCCGGGCGGGATCATGCCGATCATGCGGATGTAGCCGCCGAGCGGGATCGCCTTGACGCCGTACTCCGTCTCGCCCTTCCTGCGGGACCAGACGGTCGGGCCGAAGCCCACCATGAACTGGGGCACGCGGATGCCGAACATCTTGGCCGTCGAGAAGTGGCCCAGTTCGTGCCAGGCGATCGAGAAGGCCAGGCCGATCACGAAGACCACTATGCCGAGGATGAACATCAGGGTCGTCATGCACGGGCCTCCGCGGTCGTCCGCTCGGTGGGTTTGCCTGGGGAACCGGTCAGTTCACGGGCGCGGGCGCGCGCCCAGGTCTCCGCTTCGAGGACGTCCGCCACGGTCAGGGAAGTTCCCGTGGCGGGGGTGCCGTGCTCCTCGACGACCCGGGTCACCGTCTCCATGATCGCGTCGAACCGGAGACCGCCGTGCAGGAACGCGTCCACGCACTCCTCGTTGGCCGCATTGAACACCGCCGGGGCCGTGCCCGCGAGCCGGCCCACGTGCCGGGCGAGGCCGACCGAGGGGAACGCGTCGTCGTCGAGGGGGAAGAACTCCCAGGTGGACGCCTTGGTCCAGTCGAAGGCGGGCGCGGCGTCGGGGACGCGCTGCGGCCAGCCCAGGCCGATGGCGATGGGGCCGCGCATGTCCGGGGGCGTGGCCTGCGCCATTGTCGATCCGTCCGTGAACTCAACCATCGAGTGGACATACGACTGGGGGTGGACGACGACCTCAATGCGATCGAAGGGAATGTCGTAGAGGAGGTGCGCCTCGATGACTTCCAGGCCCTTGTTGACGAGGGTCGCGGAGTTGACCGTGATGACCGGGCCCATGGCCCAGGTGGGGTGCGCGAGGGCGTCGGCGGGGGTGACGTCCGCGAGTTCCTCCTTGGTGCGGCCGCGGAACGGGCCGCCGGAGGCGGTGACGACCAGCTTGCGCACATCGGCGCGGGTGCCGCAGGCGAGGGCCTGGAAGAGGGCGGCGTGCTCGGAGTCGACCGGGATGATCTGGCCGGGCTTGGCCACGGCCTTCACCAGCGGGCCGCCCACGATGAGCGACTCCTTGTTGGCGAGCGCGAGGGTGCGGCCCGCCTCCAGGGCGGCGAGGGTGGGCGCGAGGCCGATGGAGCCGGTGATGCCGTTGAGCACCGTGTGACAGTCGGAGGCGGCGAGCTCGGCGGCGGCGCCGGGGCCCGCGAGGATCTCGGGGAGCGGCTCGCCGGTGCCGTACGCGGCGGTCAGGGCCTCGCGCAGCGCGGGGACGGTGTCCTCGCGGGCGACGGCGACGGTCCGCACCCGCAGTTGGTGCGCCTGCTCGGCCAGCAGTTCCACCCTCCCTCCGGCGGCGGAGAGCCCGGTGACCCGGAAGCGGTCCGGGTTGCGCAGGACGAGGTCGATGGCCTGGGTGCCGATCGAGCCGGTCGATCCGAGGATCACCACGTCCCGGACCCCGTCGACGGGGTCGAAGACGAGATGGGGATCGGCGAGAGGGGCGGGACTGTCACTCATCCCCCCATTGTTGCCGCATCCGGTGTCCGGCAGGACCGCGCGGCCCCCCGTTGACCCACTTCGGGTGGTGTGCCGTCGACGATGCGTTTTCTCCGTTTGTGAAGCAGATGTGAAGACGGGGTGATATGACTACTTCCCAGCTGATCCGAAAGTCGTATCAGCCGATCGCTGCGCCGCTGGATGACGACGGCGATCGTGTACGAGGACCCTGGGGGGAAATCCATGCGCAAGCGCATTCGCGCCGCCCTGCCCGCGCTCGCCGGAGCCGTGGCACTCACCGGCACGGTGCTGAGCAGCCCGGCTGAGGCGGCGGGGGGCGTCACCCTCCACCGCGTGTACTTCGACAGCCCCGGCAAGGACACCCGGACCAACACGAGCCTCAACGGCGAATGGGTGCAGATCAGGAACACCGGCACGTCGGCCGTCTCGCTGAAGGGCTGGGTGCTGAAGGACCCCGACAACCACAAGTACACGTTCCCGAACATCAAGATCGGGGCGGGCAAGTACATCAAGGTCCGCACCGGCTCGGGCACCGACACCAGCGCGACCAAGTACCAGAACCGCAGGGCCTACGTCTGGAACAACACCAGCGACACGGCGACGCTGCTGCGGGCGAGCGGGACCAAGGTCGACTCGTGCTCGTGGACGACGCGCGACGCCAGCGACAAGTACTGCTGAGCACCGGCGGTACGTACCGCTGAGCGGCTACGACCGCCGGGCGCCCTCCACCACACCCTCCGCCGTGTCGACGGTCGGGGCCGTGAAGTGGAGGGCGTCCTCGTCGCGGGAGGGGGTGAGGCCGGCGGAGGCGGTGTCGAGGTGGAAGACGTAGCCGACGGACTCCTCCTTGATCGCGTCGGTCATGGCGACGAACATGTCGAAGCCCTCGCGCTCGTACTCGACGATGGGTTCGCGGCCCAGGGTCCAGCGCAGGCCGATGCCGTCGCGGAGGTAGTCCATCTCGTACAGGTGCTCGCGCCAGGTGCGGTCCAGGACGGACAGCACCACCCGGCGTTCCAGCTCGCGCAGGGTCCCCTCGCCCAGCTCCGCCTCGCGCTCGGCGTAGTGGGCACGGATGTCGTCCGTGAGGGCCGCCACCAGGTCCCCGGCAGTGAGGTTCACGCGGCCGCCGTGCTCCCGCTCCAGGTCCTTGATGGTGAGCCCCACCGGGTAGAGCTGCCCGAGCGCCCGCCACAGGGCGTCCAGGTCCCACTCCTCCGGGTACCCCTCGGCGGTCTCGGCGGCGACGTACGCCTCGACGGTCTCGTCCATGAAGCGGAGGAGCTGGCCGCGCAGGTCCTCGCCCTCCAGGACGCGGCGGCGCTGGGCGTAGATCAGCCGGCGCTGGCGGTTGAGGACCTCGTCGAACTTCAGGACGTCCTTGCGGGACTCGAAGTGCTGGCGCTCCAGCTGGGCCTGGGCGGAGGCGACGGCACGGGTGACGATCCTGTTCTCGATGGGGACGTCCTCGGGCACGTTCGTCGCGGCCATGACGCGCTCGACGAGCTGGGCCTGGAACAGCCGCATCAGATCGTCCTGGAGGGAGAGGTAGAAGCGGGACTCCCCCGGGTCGCCCTGGCGGCCGGAACGGCCGCGCAGCTGGTGGTCGACACGGCGGGCGTCGTGGCGTTCGGTGCCGAGGACGTAGAGGCCGCCGAGTGCGGTGACCTCGGTGTGCTCGGCCGCCACCTGGGCGGTGATCCGGTCGAGGACCGCCCGGCGCTCCTCCTCGTCCGCGTCGTCGGGCAGCGCGGCCCGGGCCAGGGCCTCCGGGTTGCCGCCGAGCATGATGTCGGTGCCCCGGCCCGCCATGTTCGTGGCGACCGTCACCGCTCCCCTGCGCCCGGCCTGGGCCACGATCATGGCCTCGAGGCGGTGGTTCTTGGCGTTGAGGACCTGGTGCGGGACGCGACGGGCGCGCAAACGGGCGGAGAGCGCCTCGGAGACCTCGACCGTGGTGGTGCCGACCAGCACCGGCTGGCCCCTGGCGTGCCGCTCCGCGATGTCGTCGACGACCGCCGCGAACTTGGCGTCGGTGGTCCGGTAGATCAGGTCCGGCCGGTCCTCGCGGATCATGGGCCGATTGGTGGGGACGGGGACGACCCCCAGCTCGTAGATCTGGTGGAACTCGGCGGCCTCCGTCATCGCCGTGCCGGTCATGCCGGAGAGCTTGTCGTAGAGGCGGAAGAAGTTCTGCAGGGTAATGGTGGCGAGGGTCTGGTTCTCGGCGTTGACCGACACCCCCTCCTTGGCCTCGATCGCCTGGTGGAGGCCCTCGTTGTAGCGGCGGCCGGGAAGCAGGCGGCCGGTGTGCTCGTCGACGATCAGGACCTCCCCGTCGATGACGACGTACTCCTGGTCCCTCCGGAACAGTTCCTTGGCCTTGAGCGCGTTGTTGAGGTGCCCGATGAGGGGGGTGTGGTCGGACTCGTAGAGGCTGTCGATGCCCAACTGGTCCTGGACGTAGTCGACGCCGGGGTCGAGGATCGCGACGGTGTGCTTGCGTGGGTCGTACTCGTAGTGGTGGCTCGCGCGCAGTCGCTCCAGCCGGTCCTTGTCGGCGGGGCGGGTGAAGCGCTCCTCCTGGATCTCGACGCCCCTCATCGGGCCCACGAGGGTCGCGAAGGCCTCGTACCAGTGCGTGGCCGGGTCGGCCGGGCCCGAGATGATCAACGGGGTGCGGGCCTCGTCGATGAGGATGGAGTCGGCCTCGTCGACGATCGCGAAGTGATGGCCGCGCTGCACGAGCTCGGCTCGCGACCAGGCCATGTTGTCGCGGAGATAGTCGAAGCCGAATTCCGTGTTCGTGCCGTAGGTGACATCGCACGCGTACGCCGCCCGGCGTTCGTCCGGGGTCGATTCGGAGCGGACGACACCGACGGTCAGCCCGAGGAATTCATACGCCTTTCCCATCCATTCGGCGTCCCGGCGGGCGAGGTAGTCGTTGACGGTGACGACGTGGACGCCTTTTCCGGTGAGGGCGTTCAGATAGACGGGAAGAGTGGCCACCAGGGTCTTTCCCTCGCCCGTCTGCATTTCGGCGACATTGCCGAGATGAAGGGCCGCGCCGCCCATGACCTGGACGTCGAAGGGGCGCATGCCGAGGGTGCGGCGGGCGGCCTCCCGCATGGTGGCGAAGGTCTCCGGCAGCAGGTCGTCGAGGGTCTCGCCGTCGGCCAGCCGCTGCCGGTACTCGTCGGTGAGGGCGCGCAGGCCGGTGTCGTCCAGGGCCGCGAAATCCTCCTCGACCGAGGCGACCTCGTCGGCGATCCGGTGCAGCCGGCGCAGTATCCGGCCCTCGCCCGCGCGCATGATCTTGTGGGTGAGGGAATTCATGCCGAGTTCGGACATCGCAGCATCACCTCGGCGCTGTCGCCCCGTCCGCCGTCCTTTCGATTGTCGGCTCGTGGGCTGAGCGCGGCAAGCAGCGGGACGGCGGAGCGGGGCGACGGTGCGTTCCGTGCGCGACGGTCGGCGAATGGGGCGGCGTCAGCGAATGGGGCGGTGGACGTTCTCCTTCTCGCTCGCGCCCGGTGTCGCGTCCGCGATCCACGGGCCCTCACCGGAGGGGTCGATCACACCCTGCTCCAGCCACTCGTACGCACCGCCGAGCACGCCCTTGACCACCTTGCGGTCGACGTCGTCGGTGTTGCTCCACAGCCGGCCGAAGAGTTCCTCGACGCGGAGTCGGGACTGCCGGCAGAAGACGTCGGCGAGCTGGTACGCCTCGCGGCCGTGCCCCTCCGTGGTGCGCAGCAGCTCGGCCCGTACGCAGGTCGCGCTCATCGCGAACAGCTCGGCGCCGATGTCGACGATCCGGCCCAGGAAGCCCTGTTTGGTCTCCATCCGGCCCTGCCAGCGGGACATGGCGTAGAAGGTGGAGCGGGCCAGCTTGCGGGCGGAGCGCTCGACGTAGCGCAGGTGGGCCGCGAGGTCGGGGTGGCCCGTCGGGTGGAACTCCGCGTAGGCGCGGGGGAGTTGGCCGGTGCCCGTGACCAGCTTGGGCAGCCACTTGGCGTAGAAGACGCCCGCGTTCGCCCCTGCCCTGGCCTTGTCGGAGAGGGACTTCTCGGGGTCGATGAGGTCTCCGGCCACGGACAGGTGGGCGTCGACGGCCTCGCGGGCGATCAGCAGGTGCATGATCTCCGTGGAGCCCTCGAAGATGCGGTTGATCCGCAGGTCGCGGAGCATCTGCTCGGCGGGCACGGCACGTTCGCCGCGCGCCCGCAGGGAGTCGGCGGTCTCGAAGCCCCGGCCGCCGCGGATCTGGACCAGCTCGTCGGCGATGCGCCAGCCCATCTCGGAGGCGAAGAGCTTGGCGAGGGCGCCCTCGATCCGGATGTCGTTGCGGTCCTCGTCGGCCATCTGCGAGGAGAGGTCGAGCACCGCCTCCAGGGCGAAGGTGGTGGCCGCGATGAAGCTGATCTTGGCGCCGACGGCCTCGTGGTGGGCGATCGGCTTGCCCCACTGCTCACGGGCCTGAGACCATTCGCGGGCGATCTTCAGACACCACTTGCCGGCGGCCACACAGGACGCGGGCAGCGAGAGCCGGCCGGTGTTGAGGGTGGTCAGCGCGATCTTCAGCCCCGCGCCCTCCGGGCCGATGCGGTTCGCCGCCGGGACCCGGACCTGGTGGAAGCGGGTGACGCCGTTCTCGATGCCGCGCAGGCCCATGAAGGCGTTGCGGTTCTCGACGGTGACGCCGGGCGTGTCCGTCTCCACGACGAAGGCGGTGATGCCGCCCTTGTGGCCGTCGGACTTCGGCACCCGCGCCATGACGACGAGGAGGTCGGCGACCACGCCGTTCGTCGTCCAGAGCTTCACGCCGTCGAGGACGTAGTCGTCCCCGTCGGGCACCGCGGTCGTCGCCAGCCGGGCCGGGTCCGAGCCGACGTCGGGCTCGGTGAGGAGGAAGGCGCTGATGTCGGTGCGGGCGCAGCGCGGCAGGAACTTCTGCTTCTGCTCGGGGGTGCCGAACAGTTTCAGCGGCTGCGGTACGCCGATCGACTGATGCGCGGAGAGCAGCACGCCGATCGCCGGGCTGGCCGAGCCGACCAGGGCCAGCGCCTTGTTGTAGTACACCTGGGTGAGGCCGAGGCCGCCGTACTTGGGGTCGATCTTCATGCCGAGGGCGCCGAGTTCCTTGAGGCCGTTGATCACCTCGTCGGGGATCCGGGCCTCGCGCTCGATGAGGGCGCCGTCGACCTTCGTCTCGCAGAACGCGCGGAGCTTGGTCAGGAACTGCTCACCGCGCCGGACGGCCTCGTCGGTGGGCAGCGGGTGGGGGTGGATGAGGTCGAGGCGGAACCGGCCCAGGAACAGTTCCTTGGCGAAGCTGGGCTTGCGCCAGTCCCGCTCGCGGGCTGCCTCCGCCACCTGGCGGGCCTCACGTTCGGTGACGACGGGTTTCTTGAGGGGTGGTGCGGACATGAGGCTCACCTCGCCGCGAATCGGGATCTTGTACCGGATGAGTACCTGATTGGTTACCGATGGGTGCTACTCGATCGTTGGTACCCGATCCGGACGCCCCCCGCCACCCCTCGCGTCCGCGTTCGGCCGCCGGTGGCCGAGTAACGCTTCACCCCCGGAC
>NZ_LIRK01000410.1:468-9520 GCF_001419765.1 Streptomyces torulosus | reverse complement strand
CTACTGTCCTTCGCCGCGGTCGGGGACTTCACGGCGAGGACCGCGGCGAAGGACAGTAGATGGGCCAGGAGTTCGCCGGCGAGGGGAACCGTCCGCCCCAGGTTGAACAGCAGGCCGCCCAGTGGGGGTCCGGCGATCGTGGCTCCGTACTGACGTGCCTCGTTGTGCGCGAGGGCCTGGGGCAGGTGCTCGGCGGGGACGACGCGCCGTAGCAGCGCTGTCTCCGCGGGCTCGAAGAACACCCCGCAGACACCGCTGACCACCGCCACGCCCAGCAGCATCCGCCAGTCGAGGAACCCGAGCAGCGAACCGGTGACCGTGGTGGCGACGAGGGCGGCTCGCACCAGATCGCAGACGAGCATCGTGCGCCGTCGGTCCCACCGGTCGACCAGAGCGCCCGCGGGCAGGCGCAGCGCGATACCGGCGGCCATCGCCGCGGAACCGATCAGACCGGCGTGTACGGCCGAGCCGGTCAGTTGGAGTGCCAGCAGGGGATAGGCGACCGAGGCGACCTGGGCGCCCAGCGTCGAGGACAGGGTGGCGCTCCAGAGCAGGACGAAGTCACGGTTGCGGCGCAGTGGCTCACTCACGCTCCGGAGTATGTACAGAATTTAAAGAACGTACAACTCCGTTTTGGTGATTCAGGGACTCGGAGGGATGGAACTCGGGGTCATTGAGGAGGCATGGAGGGGGCGTGTCGCAGGCCCGCTAATTGGGGGCTGGACCCCCATGTGTCGCCCCCCGCTCCCGCCCAGGATGGTTCACGGCTGGACCAGCCCAGGTTCATCAGGGGGAACAGGAGGAGCATTGAAGATCTCCATGCGCAACGCGATGCAGGCCGGTGTCACGGCCCTGGCACTCGGCGCGGCCACGGTGCTGTCGACGGGGCAGGCCCATGCCGCGACCGGAGTACGGGTGGACTCGGTCCGCATCCACGTCAACGCCGTGGCCGGAAAGGCGAACGACCTCTCCGTCACCCGGTCCGGCAGCACCGTGACCATCAGCGACGGCGGCGACGCCGTCACCGCGGGATCCGGCTGCACCCAGGTCGACCGCGACACCGTCACCTGCCCGTACGGCAACCGCACCCTCACGCTCGACATGGGGGACCTCGGCGACATCGTCCTCGTGACCGGCAGTATGCCCGCCGACATCAGCGGGGGCTCGGGCGACGACATCATCACGATCGACTACAGGGCCACCGCGAGGACCTTCCTCAACGGTCAGGCCGGACACGACACCGTCTTCGGTGGGGCCGGGGTCGACAACATCACCGGTGGCGCCGGGGACGACGTCATGTTCGGCAGGGACGGCGACGACCGCCTGGACGCCGGTGACTTCTCGGCCGGCAACGACCGCTCCTTCGGAGACGCCGGCACCGACACCTGCACGGGGGACGTCAACGACCTGAAGGACAGCTGCGAACGCTGAGGACTGCGGGCCGCCGCACGGTCGCCCACGCGTCGTGCGCGGCGCGGTCGCGGTACGAGGGTTCAAGGGTCGGCCGGCGATGGGTGTGCTCGCCGCCGGCCCGCCTCGACGCTCTCGACGTCACGTCCGCGAGTCGTCCGGGACCACCGCCACCGGGCACACCGCCTCGTTCAGCAAGGCGTGCACGGTCGCACGGGAACGCGAACCGGGCGCGCTCCCCACCACGACCAGCGCGGCCCCGGCGGCGTGGTGGGCCAGCGCATGGACCGGGGGCAGCAGGACAACGTCCTCGAGCACCGGAACGTCCGGATACCGTTCGCGCCACGGACGCAGCGCGTCGGCCAGGAGCTGCACCTCGTGGTCCTCCCATGTCGCGCGGTCCCTCTCCGGTACGGTGAACGGCCACTCGGCGGCGCTCGCGGGAAGCGCCCAGGCGTGCACGGCACGGAGACGCACCCCTCGCGCCAGGGCACAGTCGAAGGCGAAGTCGACCGCGCTCCCGACAGGGTCCCGCGCGTCGATACCGAGGACGACCTCTCCGTACCGGCGCCCCACGCCGGTCCCTTGCCCGGAGCCGTTCCGCGCCCCCGGTACGCCCGGGGCAGCCGTCGTCGGTTCCATCACAGTCCGCCCTTCAGAGGCTGGGTGGGAGTTCTGCGGCGCCACCCAGCCTCTGCCGCGCCCACCGCCCCGGACAGAGGCCGATCGGGCCCGCGTACGGGACCCAGGTCCCTCGTGGAGCGGCGCACGGCTGAGGTCAAGGACGCGGTGCGGGCTCCTCGCCGCCCTGGTCGAGCCGGAAGGGCGGATACACATCCGTGAGCAGGGCGACATAGGCGGCCACCCGCAGCACCCAGCGGTTCAGCCCTATCACCAGGTCGAAGAGGCCGCGCGGATACCGGTCCGTCGCGGCCAGCGCGATGCCGGCGAACAGCACCAGCAGCCCGATGAGCCCTCCCGAGAACCACACCATCCGTACGCCGCCCAGCAGGAACCCCAGCACCAGATAGTGCGGGATCGCCAGCAGCCACCACTTCACCAGGACCAGACCACGCGAGAGCTGCTCCGGGTACGCCACGTCCCAGTGGGTCGGATAGTCGGGGACGTCGGCGAGGGTGAACGGCGGGTAGCGGTCCGTGCCCAGGCCGCCGTACGCGTAGTACGCGACCCGCCAACTCCAGCGCAGGACACCGACGTTGAAGTCGAACAACGACCGGGGGTAGCGGCCGGTGAACAGGATCGCGAAGAACGCGACGACACCGACCACCGTGAACGCCATCCAGAGGAACATCAGGACGACGTAGTGGGGGAACGCCAACAGCCACTTCACCAGCCACAGCCACCGCGAGAGCGGGGTGTCGAGCCGCGCGCTCAGTCGGGCGGGGTGAGGGGACGCGATGAACTCCGTGCTCATGTGGACCGATCCCTTCGTCGTTCGGTGACGGTCACTTCCGGGAGTCCCGGCGGTGGCGAGATCAGATGCCCTGTGCGGGGCCTCCACTCCAGCTTCCGGTCAGGGGCCGACACGCGCACATGGGCTGAGAGGGCAGGGCGGTGGGCCGAGCAGCCTTCCGTGATGGCGGGCGCTGGGTGGCGCCACGTGCGCGTGATGGTGCCGTCGTCCGCGCGTCCGGTGGCACGTCCGCGCGTCCGGTGGCACGTCCGCGCGTCCGGTGGTAGGTCCGCCTCAGTCGATGGTGAGCACCTCGGCCACCGGGCGGCGCGGGGTCGCCGGGCCCGAGGGGCCGTAGCCGAGCCGGATGACCATCTGCACGAAACCCATTGCGGACTTTGGGTCGCGGGTGATCCAGCGGAGTTCGGGCCGTTCGAGGGCCTGGGAGGTGAGGGAGGTGGCCAGCCCGTCGAGAGTGGCCTGGAGCAGGACGCGTTCCATGGCCTGCCCCGCCACCAGCCAGTCCCTCGGCCGGTCGTCCCTGGTGCCCAGGACGGCGAGCTGGGGCGCGCTCTCGAATACCGCGGTCTCACGGCCGGGAAGCGGCTGCCGGCCGGCGAAGTCGCGTACGGGCGCCCCGCCGTGCTGTTTGAGCGGGCCGAAGGCATAGTCAGGTACCCCGTCGCCCGCCGTGCGCGCCGCGTCCGTGCCCGTGCGCACCCAGCGCTTCAGTTCCTCCTCCGCCGCCGGGTCCTGCGCGTCACGCCCCTCGGCGTCCCGGACCGAGTCCAGGAGGGTCTGTACGTGCCAGATGTCGGGGAACGCGAGCCGCGCCCCCTCCAGCAGGGCGGCGGCGCTGAGGCCGTCCCTGATGGCGTCGGGCACCGCCTCGTCGGAGAACGGCTGCCTGCTGGTGCGGCGACGGTGGATCGCCGGGTACAGCGGGGCCAGGTCGCCCTCGGTCGGGGCCTGGCCGGTGAGCCGTACGACCGCGAGCAACCGGGGGTCCGAGGGGTCGGGCAGCAGCTCAGTGACCGGGGTCCAGCCCGCGTGGGCGGCGGCGACACGCAGATTGAACAGGGCGGCGGCGCAGCCCAGGTGAAGGGCCCGGGTCGTCGGGTCCGTCCTCGGCATCGCGCGGTCGAGGTCCGCCCGCACATGGAAGGCGCCGTCGCCGCGGACGAAGCGGAACTCCCAAGGCTGGGCGTTGTGCATGGACGGAGCCGCCGCGGCATCCTCCGCCAGGGCTGTCACGGTCTTCTCGTCGAGTGCGTGTACGGGCACCACAGCTGCTTCCCTCCAGTGCCGACCGGCCGAGGTGGGGATGGGTGACGTGGCTGCTCCCCACTGTTCCACGCGGGCGCGCGGCTCGCGCAGCCGAGGCGGGCGCTGACGCCGATACCGATACCGATACCGATGCCGACCCGATGCCCACGCCGTTGTTCATGCCCCCCAGTTCCCGTTCCCGTTCTCCGGCCGGTCGGCGCGACTCGTGCCGGATATCAGGTTTTGCCGGACGGGGCGGTCGTTCCCGATCGCAGGACGGTCAGGCGTCGGCGGTACTCGTCCTCGTCGATGTCGCCACAGGCGAAGCGCTCGGCGAGGAGTTGCTCGGGGGAAAGGCCGGGTCGCGGGCCACCGGTCGACGTGCCCGCCTCCCTGTCCGCCCCGGCCGATGCGGACAGGGACCGGAACAGAAGCACACCGAGGGCGATCAGCGCGGCCCAGAAGAGGATCGTGCCCGCCGACATGACGAACCAGCCCCACCCGCCGAGATCGTGGCCGTACCGGAGCATCACGGTCACCCGCTTCCTTGCGATCACCGGGCACGGGCCTGACCCCCGCGCCTGCGGTGCTCACTCTCACTGTCGTCGCCGGCCCTGCTTCCGGCATGGGCCGAAGAGGCAGACCGGCGGGGTCGTCAGTCCCTGCCACGGGGACGGCTGCGGGACGCACGGAGACGGCGGACGCGCCCTGCGGCGGAGGCGGGGGACCGTTCACCGCCGGCTCGTCGGCGGTCCAGTGGGTAGCGGCGACGCTGTGGTGGGCGTGGTCATCGTGTCCCGGCCGTCGTGGCGCGACCGCGGGACGGATCCATGGTCGCGTCGGGGCGGAGCTCGGTGATGGGGTGCTGTCAGCGACCGGGCGGCAGTGCGGCGCCGGAGTGGTCGATGACGTTGCCGTGGGAGCAGTTGTTCTTGTGATCGCCGGTCCAGTCACTCAGGGCGGAAACCACGGCGAGTTCCTGAACGCATACGTCGGCGGCGGTGAAGTTCCAGTTGTTCGCCGCGTTGACCCCGCTGCCGAAGTTGCTGTCGTTGTCAGCGAAGGCGCTCGTGCAGGTCACGCAGCAACCGTCCGGGCGTGAGAAACCGGGGGCAGCAGCCTGCCACCTGCACGCGAGTGGCCGCCGTCGCGCGGCGCGCCGATGCTGGAGACGGTGAGGGCGGCGGTTGACCGCACTTGCCGAGGAGGTCCCGCGCCGCGCTCGCTGACCACCTCCTGGGCCCGTCCGCCGCCGACCCGCGTGAGCGCACGGAGCGGGCGACCGCCTCCGAGCGCCCCGCACCGAGATGAGGAGGACCGTGATGGCCCATACCGTGGAATGGAAAGTCCGTCTCCATCTCTTCGAGGAGGAGGGGACGACGAAGGCGCGCGTGATGCTCGACACCGGGACCACGGAGCTCGTCGGACACGGCGTGGCCCATCGCAGCCCCGACGACATGGACGTGCCGGAGATCGGTGACGAGCTCGCGGCGGGCAGGGCCCTGCACGACCTTGGCCGGCAACTGGTGCGCGTCGCCGCCCAGGACATCGAGAGCGTGGGCGCGGCCGGGACCGGGCGCGGCGACCTGCCGGAGACCGGCTGGCCGCTGCCCGATCAACCGCCGACAGGGTGACGACGGTTACGTCCGTCCGCACGGCGGGGCCGCCCGCCCTGCCGAGGGTATGGGCGGGCCGGGCCGAACACACCGGCATACGACGAAACGGCGGCCATCATGCGAGCTCAACTCGGTGACCAACTCGTGGTCGAGAGCACCACCACCGGCGCCACCCGGCGCGACGGCGAGATCGTCGGACTCCACCACGAGGACGGGACACCCCCCTACGACGTGCGCTGGTCGGACACGGACGAGGTGACCCTCGTCTTCCCCGGCCCGGACGCACACGTCCACCACATCGAACACCGGCCCGGCGGCGGACGAGAGCCGTCCCGGTCGCCCGCGCCGCCCATGCATGAGCCGCGCGCCGGCACGGGCGCTCCCGAGGCCCCGTCGGGCATGCCGCCCAACCCCGGTGACATCGGCCGCCGTGTCGCGGCCGAACGCCTCCGCCGGGGGCTGACCCGCGAAGAGGCGGCCCGCCGTGCCGGAATGGCACCGGAGTACCTGGCCTACCTGGAGGAACAGCCGGCCGACCCGACCAAGGCCAGCCTCATCGGCCTGGCCGACGCCCTGGACACGACCGTCGCCGCCCTGCGCGGCGCCGGCGTCGATTCGCCGCCCGGCCAGGGCCAGGCGCTCCCGCACCCCCGGCTGGTGGACCTCGACCCCGACGAGTGCCGTGCCCTGCTGTCCACCCACGGTGTGGGCCGGGTGGCGGTCTCGTCGGCGAGGGGCCCGGCGGTGGTCCCGGTGAACTACGAGGTCGTCGGCGACACGATCGCGTTCCGGACCGCGCCGGAGTCGGTCCCGGCGGCGGCTGTCGGGTCGGAGGTGGCCTTCGAGGTCGACCATGTGGACGAGGCGATGAGCCAGGGCTGGAGCGTCCTCGCCGTCGGAACCGCGCGGGTGGTCACCGAACCCGACGAGGTGCGTCGGCTGGTGGAGGCCGCCCACTCCACGCCCTGGGCCGGAGGCGTCCGGGAGATGTGGGTGGCGATCCGCCCCACACGTGTCACGGGGCGCCGCATCGTCCCCGCGGAGCAGTGAGACGGGACCGCCGACGGCCCCCTGACCCCCGCGAAACGGTGCCCGCGTGGACGCCCGCCCACCTTCGGGCCGACCCCGGCTGCTCCGTCCCGCCTCCGTTCCACGGTTCACGACGGCGAGACCGCTGTCACGAGGGTGGTTTTCCCTCGCTCTGCGCGGCCTGGAGGTCGGCCAGCAGTTCGGCCTGCCCGGCGAGCACCCCGGAGAGGATGGTCCGTGCCACCCGCAGCAGTTCGGCGACGTCGGGGCTGGTCAGCGAGTAGTACACCGTCGAGCCCTCCTTGCGGTTCTTGACCAGGTTGGCGCGGCGCAGCACCGCGAGCTGCTGGGACAGATGGGCGGGCTCGATGCCCACCTCGGGCAGCATCTCCGCGACGGCGTGCTCACGCTCGCTCAGCAGTTCCAGGACCCGGATGCGGGCCGGGTGGCCCAGCGTCTTGAAGAACTCGGCCTTCAGTTGGTACAGCGGCGTACTCATCGTGCCGTCGCCTCCTCGACGCATCCGCACGGTCTCACCGGCAGGGGCGCGGCGGGTCGCATCCACTCACTCCTCAGGAACATGCGGTCCATCCTCGCCTGCCGCGCCGACCACGCCGAAACCGTGGGGAAGAAACAGAGCAGCCGGACGCGGCGACGCCGACTCCTCGCACCACGCTCACAGGGGCAGGGTGATCCATATGCTCTTGCCGTTCCCGTCGGTGTCCGGGTCGATGACGGCGGTGCCGCCCAGGCCGAGCGTCAGTTCCATGACGGTGGCCAGCCCTCCGCTGCCGTTGCCGGCGAGAGCGCCGTACAGCGGGGGTTGGTACGGGTGGCGGTCGTGGACGGCGAGGGCCAGCCGGTCCCGGTCCGCCGCGTAGATCACGGTCAGCTGTGGTGACAGAAGGGCGGCGTGCCGGACACTGTTGGCCACCAGCTCGCCGAGGATCAGCAAGGCCGGGTCCACGGTGGGGTGCCGCAGCCCGATACCCCATTCGGTCAGGGCCTGCTCGGCGGTCTCCCGGGCCAGGCGTACGGCGGCCGGCATGGTCGGGAGGGTGAGCACGTGCCGGTGCGGCAGCGCCTCCAGTCGCGTGGTCATCCCCGTACCGCCCGTCCCTGGCCCGTGTCGGCGGGAAGGATCCCGGCCGTCTCCAGGTGGTGGCGGGCCGCTCGGATCGCCTCCGGGGTGGAGGCGTACTCCCGGCCGTCGTGCCGCAGCGGCTCCAGCGCGCCGACGGAGTCCAGGACCCGGCGCTGACCGGGCCGTATCCCGGAGGCCAGGACGAGGATGCCGCGCCGCGTCAGCCTCTCCACCGCGTCCTTCAGCACGAGGGCACCCGTGGCGTCCATCGTGGACACGCGGGACATGCGCAGGATGACGACCCGTACGTCGGCCACCTCGGTCAGCTCCAGCAGGAAGCGGTGCGCGGCGGCGAAGAACAGCGGCCCGTCGATGCGGTACGCGACGATGTGCTCGGCGAGCAGGGCGTGCTCCTCGGCGCTGTGGTCGCCCCGGTCGAGCGGCACCCGGTCCAGACGGGCCTGCTTGGCGACGGCGCGCAGGGCGAGCGCTCCCGCCACCGCCAGCCCGATGATCACCGCGTACACGAGGTCCAGGGCGAGCGTCGCGACCGCGGTGAGGACGAGGATCAACGCGTCCGAGCGGGTCGCGCGGGCCATCGCCCGCAGCGAACCGACCTCGACCATGCGGACCGCGGTCGCCAGCAGCACCCCGGCCAGGGCCGCCAGCGGGATCCTCGCCACCAGGGGTGCCGCCGCGAAGACGATCACGGCGAGGATCGCGGCATGGGTCAGGGCAGCCAGCCGGGAACCGGCGCCCGTACGGACGTTGACGGCGGTCCGCGCTATCGCTCCGGTCGCGGGCACCCCGCCGAACAGCGGGGCCGCGAGATTGGCCAGCCCCTGGCCGAACAGTTCACGGTCGGGGTCGTGCCGCCGCCCCACCGTCATGCCGTCCGCCACCGAGGCCGACAGCAGGGACTCCAGGGCCGCGAGCGCCGCCACGGCCACGGCCGGGGCGAGCAGGGAGCCGAGCGCGCCGGGGTCGAGGAAGCCGAGCGAGGGCGCGGACAGTCCGGACGGGAGGTCACCGATGGGCGCCGCGTCGAGGTCCGCGGCCTGGGCGACGACCGTGGCCGCGACGACGGCGACGAGGGAGAACGGGACGGCCGGCCACAGACGGGCGCCCCCCAGCATGATCACGGCGACGGACACCGCGAGGCCGACCGCAATCCAGTTCGGGTTCCCCGCGAACTCCGCCACGGCCCGCCACGCCACCACCAGCACCCGGTCG
>NZ_LIRK01000410.1:0-446 GCF_001419765.1 Streptomyces torulosus | reverse complement strand
TCAGCCCGACGGTGAGCACACCCGTCGTCCCGTACTCGCCGACGATCGGCACCAGCACCACGGTCATCGCCCCGGTCGGCCCGGACACCTGGAAGTCGGAACCGCCGAACAGGGCGGCGAGCGCACCGGCCACCACGGCGGTCGCCAGTCCCGCCTCGGCCCCGAGACCCGAGGAGACACCGAAGCCGAGCGCGAGCGGCAGGGCCACGATCGCCACGGTGAGCCCCGCGAGCAGATCCCGTCTCGGGGAGCGCCCCATGGCCGCCAGGTCGGCGCGCGAGGGCAGCAGCGCGGTGAGCCGCGCCGCGGCCTGGTACAGCGGAACGGACACGACACCTCGGCTTCCCTGCGGCGCCCGTCTCGGAGCGGACCCCATGCGCCGCGCCCGGCGGACCACGGGCACGGCAACACAGCATCTAGTGAATTGCTAAATTTTGCAATTCCGC
>NZ_LIRK01000041.1 GCF_001419765.1 Streptomyces torulosus | reverse complement strand
TGACGCGGGGCCTGGCGGCGGGCGACGAGACAAGTCTGGCGGCCGCGTACGAACGCTGGTCGGCGCTGGTGCACGCCCTCGCCCGGCGGAGCCTCGGCGACACCGCGGAGGCGGAGGACGTCACCCAGCAGGTGTTCCTCGGGGTATGGCGCGGGCGCCACGGGTACCGGCCCGAGCGGGGCGCGGTCGGCGCCTGGATCGTGGGCATCACCCGGCGCAGGATCGCCGACGCCCTGTCCGCGCGAACCCGTCGAGCGGACCTGGCCGCCTCCGCGGGCACCGCGCTGGTGCTCGCCGGGCGTCCGGGCCACGGCGAGGACCCCGAGGCCGTTCTCGACCGCGTACTGATCCGCTCCGAGCTGGCCCGACTGCCCGCACCGCAGCGGCGGGTCCTCCACCTGGCCTTCTACGAGGACCTCACCCAGACGCAGATCGCGGAACGCACGGGCCTGCCCCTGGGCACGGTCAAGAGCCACACCCGGCGCGGGCTGAGACGCCTGCACGGACGCCTGACCGAGGACGACCGTATGTGACCTTCACGCGACCATCCTCATTCGCTATATGAACGATGCAGACCGATCCGGCTGGTCGGCGCGCATTCCTGCATCCGGACCGCCGGCCGCACCGGAAGTACATGCGGCGGGGTCGAACGACGCACCGCCACCCCCGGTCGCTCGACCGCCTCTGACTGCTCGACGACATCTACACATAAAGGAGAAATAAGAGCAGAATGAGCGTACGCGGCCCTTTCCGCGCACCCCGTCGGACGCGGTCAGGCTGCCGAGTTCAAAGGAGTCGAGTCATGGCCAACGTCTCACACAGGAGTGACATCACCAGCCACCCTGATGTAACCGAAATGCGGGCCCGGTACGACCGCATGCTCGGTGGTCGCGATGTGGCGCTCGTCGACGGACCGGTGTTCCTGCTCGGTCTGTACTGCGCCGTTTCCCCGTGGATACTCCACTACACGACGAGCCAGCCCTCGCTGGTGCCCCACAACCTGATCGTGGGCATCGCGATCGGTTTCCTGGCCCTCGGCTTCACCGCAGCGCCGGAGAGGATGTACGGCCTGAGCTGGGCCATGTGCGCCCTCGGAGTCTGGATGATCATCGCGCCGTGGATCGTGGGCGACAGCCCCGACGCCGGTGTCGTGGTCAACAACATCATCATCGGCGCCCTCGCTCTGGTCCTCGGACTGCTGTGCGCCGGCGCATCGGCGAAGGGCGGCTCCCGCGCCTCCCGTACTCCGCCGATGTAGAACAGAAGACCCGCGAGGGGTACTGACGGCCGATCCGCCCCGGCGGGTCGGCCGTCGCCGTACGGGGAGCCGCGCGCGTGGCCGAGCGGGGGGGCCCGCGTGGGTGCCCGCGCAACGCCCTTCTCCCCGGCCGATATTCGTTCGCCCGGGGCCCACCCGCGCCCCCACACTGGCGCCCGTGAGTCGAACCGTCAGCGCCTGGGTGACCTCGGGCAGCAACTTCCTCGGGGTCACCGGTCCGTTCCCCGTCGACGTCCCCTGGTGGGCCGAGGTCGAGCAGGTCGTGCGGCACCTGGAGCGGACCCTCCACGTGCCCGTACTGGTGCTGCGTCTCCTCTCCGTCGACGGGGGCGAGGGCGGGCGGGACGGCCATGTGACCTACCACGTCGAGGCGTCCGAGCCGCCGAGGCCCGGCGCGTTGGAGCAGCGGCAGGTGGACCGAGCGCTGTGGAGCGGCGACGAGCCCCTCCGCTCACCGTGGGCACGGGCCGACGGGCTGCGGGAGTTGCTCGACTGGGCCCGGCGGACACTGTCCGACCAGGGGCGGCCGGTGACGGGGCCGGCCGAGCAGCGGCGGACCTGGAACCTGGCGGGACTGTTCCGGCTGCCCACCGGACGCGGTCCGGTCTGGCTCAAGGCCACCCCTCGTTTCGCCTCCGACGAGGGGACCGTCATCGCCGCGTTCGCCGAGGTCGCCCCGGGGCTCGTCCCCACTGTGCTCGGCGCCGCCGAAGGGCGCGTCCTGCTGGAGCACATCCCCGGCGAGGACTGCTGGAACGCCGATGCCCGCACCGTCGAGGCCGGGGTGCGCCGCTTCGTCGCAGCCCAGGCCGCACTGGCCGACAGACGGCCGCACGGACTACGGGACCGGCGCGACGCGACGCTCGCCGGTCTCGCGCGCCGCCTCCTGGACGGCACCGTCCCGCTGGAGATCAGCGCGCGGGAACGGGACACGGCACGGGAGTTGACGGACCGCTGGGACCTGCTCGCGGCCTGCGGGCTGCCCGACACACTGGTCCACGCCGACTTCCATCCCGGCAACTGGCGCGGCGACGGCGGCCCGCCCGTCATCGTGGACTTCGCCGACGCCCACTGGGGCAATCCGGTCCTGGACTGTCTGCGCCTGCACGACTATCTCCCGGAGGCCGTGCGGGCGACGGCCGTCCACACCTGGGTGGACGCCTGGCGGTCCCACGCCCCCATGAGCGACCCCGCGCGTGCGCTCGCGCTCGCCGAACCCTTGGCGCATCTGACGTACGCCGTGCGCTACCAGGAGTTCCTGGACGGCATCGAGCCCTCGGAGCGGCCGTACCACGAGGGCGACCCGGCCACGGCGATCCGGACGGCGGTGCGATGTGCCGCGCGTCCGGGCGGTTCGTGAAGAACCTGAAACCGAAACGGAGTGCACTCGCGTTCGAAGGGCACTCGCATGCCGCGGGGGTCACGACGAAGGGGCGGAGAGCAGATGGAGATCGACGGCATCATCAGTGCCATCATCATCGGCATTGTGATCGGTGTCCTGGGACGGCTGGTCGTCCCGGGCCGGCAGCGCATCGGCATCCTGCTGACGATTCTCGTCGGCATCGTCGCCGCGCTCATCGGATCCGCGATCGCCGCGGGGATCGGCGTGGCCGACACCGACGGCGTCGACTGGGTCGAGTGGCTCATCCAGATCGGACTCGCGGCACTGGGCGTCGTGGCACTGGACCGCGCCAAGGCCCGACGCTGAGGCGACGTCGGGCAAGGGCAGCGGAACCCGGCGCGACGACGCGGGCGGAACCGGGGCGGCAGCGGCATGACAGCCGCCCCGGCGCCGCCGCGCGTTGCAGCCGCCGGTGACGCATGCGCCGCAGCGGTGGGTGCCGGGGTCGGCCGTAATTCCGTTGCGGGGCGGCAGTTACCCCGGCTAGCGTGCCCCGACTCGGCAGCCGGGGTCACCCGGTTCGGCGCCCGGCCGCCGATCAGCTTCGGAGCCCTCTTGCCCCCGCGCATCACCCCGCTCGCCGACCTCTCCCCCACCCCGTCCAGTCGCCGGTTGGCCTGGCTGGCCTGCGGGACCGACGGTGAGCCCCTCGGCTCGGCCTTCCTGCGGCTGTTCACCAAGGAGGGCCAGACGCATCTGGCCGAACTCGAACTCACCGTGCACCCGACCGAGCGGCGGCGCGGTGTGGGCACGGCTCTGCTCGACGCGGCGGTCGGCGCTGCCAGGAGCGAGCGCCGCCGGACGGTCGTCGCACAGGCCCGCCAGGGCTCCCCCGGTGACACGTTCCTCGCGGCGCGCGGCTTCCGCGACGTACTGACGCTGACGTACGCCCGCCTGGACCTCGCGGACCTGGACCTCGACCACGTCCGCCGCGTCGCGGAACAGCCACGGCCCGGCTACCACCTGACCGCCTGGGCGGGTGTCGTGCCCGCCGATCTGGCCGAAACCTATGCGGCCTCTCGCCGCGCGATGGACGACATGCCGATGGGCGACACCGACTACGGGGCGGTGGTCTGGGACGTCGAGCGGCTCGTGGCGGCCGCCGAAACCATCGAGAAGCGCGGCGACTCGCTCCACACGGTCGCGGCGGTGGACTCGTCGGACGGCACGATCGTCGGTTTCTCGGAGCTCGTCCTGCCCGCCGACGGCGAGGGCGACGGGCAGCACTACGGCACGGCGGTCCTGCCCGAGCACCGGGGCCACGGGCTGGCGTTGAAGATGAAGGCGGAGGCCGTCCTCCACGCCCACAGCCTGTACCCGGGCATCGCCCTGCTCACCGACACGGCGGAGGACAACGCGCCGATGCGCCGCGTCAACGACCGGCTCGGCTACCGGCCCACACACCGGGCGGTGGAGTACCAGCTCGACCTGTGACGGACGCGGGGCGGCGTCACACCGCCGCGGCCCCGCCCACGGCGTACTCGTGCGGTGTCGTCGTCGTGAGCGGCTCGAAGCCGAGGCGGGCCAGGATCGGGCGGCTGCGGGCGAGGGCATCGACCTGGACGTAGCGGTAGCCGCGGTCGGCGGCGACCCGGGCGCGATGGGCGACGAGGGCCCGGTAGACGCCCCGGCCACGCCAGTTCTCCACCGTGCCGCCGCCCCACAGGCCGGCGAAACGGGTGCCCGGGAGCAGCTCCATGCGGGCGGCGCTCACCGGTTCGTCACCGGCGAGGGCCACGACCGCCACGACCGTGTCGGTGTCCCCGCCGAGCTGGGCGAGAAGCTGGTTCCGCATGCGGGAGCTGTCCGTGCCGAACGCCTTCTCGTGGACGTCGGCCACCATCGCCACGCCCTCGGCGTCGGTGACGGGCAGGATGCGAACGCCCTCGGGCGGGTCGACGTCGAGGGTGAGGTCGGCGACCTCGGCGACCATCAGCGTCTCTTCCGGAGCGGCGGTGAATCCGGCCGCGCGGAGTCTTCGCCCCAGGTCCACGGGCAGGTCGTGTCCGTACAGCTTCCACTCGAAGTCACGGCCGAGGCCGGAGAAGTAGCGGATCTGCTCGGCGATGGCCGCGTCGGCGCCCGCCTCGTCCAGATCGGACCAGACGACTCCGCTCCAGCCGATCTCGGAGCCGACCTGACGCACCACCCCGCCCACGCGCTCGATCCGGGCTCCGGGGCTGTCGGGGCGGGCGCCCTCGCGCATGTCCCGGTCGAACAGTGCCAGCACAGCAGCGTGATCCATACGGTCACTCCATCATCACTCGTTCGCCCTGGCAACGGGTGTCACCCGCGGAAAGGGGTGTGATTCAGACACACGACGTAGGGTGCACCCCGCGCAGTGCGTCCGAACGGTCCCGAGGAGGGCGCGTACGAACATGGTGGACGAATCCGAACTGGCCTACCTGCGGCGGTGTGTGGAGCTTGCGACGGAGGCGTTGGAGGCCGGTGACGAACCGTTCGGCTCGGTGCTCGTCGGGGCCGACGGCACGGTGCTGGCGGAGGACCACAACCGGGTGGCCGGAGGCGACCGCACCCGTCACCCGGAGTTCGAACCGGCCCGCTGGTCCGCCGCCCGGCTCACCCCCGAGGAACGGGCCGCGGCGACCGTCCACACCTCCGGAGAGCACTGCCCGATGTGCGCGGCCGCCCATGCCTGGGTGGGCCTCTGACGCATCGTGTACATCGCCTCCTCCGAGCAACTCGCCGGGTGGCTCGGCGCCTTGGGGGTGCCCGCGCCGCCCGTGCGGACCCTTCCCGTGCGGGACGTCGCGCCGGGGGTGGTGGTCGAGGGCCTGGTGCCGGAGCTGGTCGAGGAGGTGCACGCCCTGCACCGCAGGTTTCACACGGGAAAGGTGGGCGTCACCGACGACGACTGAGACGGCCGGAACGGCGACGACTGAGACGGCCGGAACGGGGCAGGCGGTCCGCGTCCGTCGTCGTTGACCGGAGAACTTCTTTCGATGCCTGAAGACGTGGCGCAGCACTCCCGTCCCGCCCCGGCGGCCCCGTCCGACCGGGTCGGACCCTCGGTGGGGCGCGGGTCGCGGGACCCGTACTTCGACAACGCGAAGTACCTCACCATCGTCCTGGTGGCGTGCGGGCACGCCTGGGAGCCGCTGACGTACGGCAGCCGGGCCGCGACGGCCGCGTATCTGACGGTCTACGCCTTCCACATGCCGGCCTTCGCCCTGGTCTCCGGCTACTTCTCGCGGAGCTTCGACATGGCGCCCGGCCGGCTGAGGCGGCTGCTGACCGGGGTGGTCCTGCCGTACGTGGTGTTCGAGACGGCGTACACGCTGTTCTACCGGTGGGCGCAGGACGATCCGGGGTATCCGCTGAGCCTACTGGACCCCTGGTACGTGATGTGGTTCCTGGTCGCGCTGTTCGTCTGGCGGGTGACCACCCCTGTGTGGCTGGCGCTGCGGCACCCGGTGCCGGTCGCGCTCGGTCTGGCGACGCTCGCGGCGGTCTCGCCGGACCTCGGCGGGGACATCTCCATCCAGCGTGTCCTGGGGTTCCTGCCGTTCTTCGTGGTGGGGCTGACCCTGCGTCCCGAGCACTTCGAGCGGCTCCGCACCCGCCGGGTGCGCCTCGGGGCGCTCGTCGTGGGCGTGGGGGCGCTCGTGGCGGCGTACGGGGTGGCCCCGTGGTTCGACGCGGGCTGGTTCTACCACCGGGGCAGCGTCACCGGGCAGGGCGCCTCCCGCTGGGCGGGGCTGCTCACCACGCCCGCGCTGTTCGGTCTGGCGGTGCTGCTGACGGCCTGCTTCCTGGCCTGGGTGCCGCGCCGTCATCTGTGGTTCACGGCGCTGGGCGCGGGCACGATGTACGGCTATCTGCTGCACGGTTTCGTGATCAAGTGGGCCCGCTTCCGGGACTGGTACGCCGCCGAGTGGCTGCACACCCCGCTCGGGGAGCTCGCGGTCACGGCCGTCGCGGTCGCCGGCATCACCCTGCTGTGCACGTCCCCCGTACGAGCCGTGCTGCGCTGCGTCGTCGAGCCGCGCATGGAGTGGGCGTTCAAGCGGCCGGCCGCGGCGGAACCGTCGGCGGCGGGGGCGGCAGCCGCGTCGGGGGCGGATGCGGCGTCTGCACCGTCCTCGGAACGGGCGACCGCCTCGGCCGCTAGCCGAGCTCCAGAGTCGTGACCCCGAAGACACGGTCGCGGGCGTACGGCCGGATCGGGCCCGTGTACATGCGGGCCGTCTCGAAGGACGGCGTCAGCCCGTACTCCTCGGCCAGGGCGACCGCCGCCGTGTTCTCCTCGGGAATGTCGACGGCGAACACCCGGCCCGCGGCCTCGGCCGCCAGGCCCGCGAGGAGCGCCCGGGCGTCCGCGGCGGTGTCCGCGAACAGCGGGCCGACGCGCAGCGCGTCCCGGCCGGGCCGGATGACGCCGTAGCCGGTGAGCCGTCCGTCGACGACCCGGGCCAGGGCCCGGTGCCCCTCGGTGGTCAGCCACCGCTCCAGGAAGCGGGGACGGTCGGCGGCGCAGCAGGCGCTGTCGTACGCGGCGACGGTCCGCGGGTCCTCGACGGGCCGGACGTCGGCGGGCACCTCCGCCCGGGGGGCCGTTCCCGTGTAGCGGAAGGTGCGGTAGGCGAACTCGAAACCGGACTGCCGGTAGTTGCCCTGCTGCGCGACCACCCCGTCCAGCCCGACAGTGCGGCCCTCGGCGTGGGCGAGGGCGGTCTTCCACGTGGTGAGGCCGTAGCCGCGGCCGCGCTGGTCGGGGCGGACGAGGTAGAAGCCGAGGAAGGCGTAGTCGGCGTCGTAGGTGACGACGGAGACGGACGACACCGGCTCCCCGTCGATCCTGCCGATGAAGAAACCGTCCGGGTCCTGGGCGAAGAAGCACGGGGCGTCCGAGAGCCCCGGGTTCCAGCCCTCCTCCCCCGCCCATGCGGCGACCACCGCCCAGTCGTCGAGCGTGGCCCGGCTGACGACGAGGTCCTGAGCCCCCGAAGTGGTCATCTGCGCGCTCCGTTCGATGAGGTCGCGAGTGCGGTGGTCGGCCGCACGCCCGCAGCATCCTGGTCGAATCCGGTGGCCGTCGCGACGCGGGATACGGACGAGATCGGTCGGCCATCGGGCTTCGCGGCGGCCGGATTCACGCGGACGGGTGAGAGGCGCCCGCCCGGGTGCCGACCGGTGTCGTCCGGTGTCGCGGCGCAGACTACGGCAGGTCAAGGCGGGCCGCCCGCCGGGAGGCGTGGGCGCGGGGGCCCGCCTATCGTGATCCGGGGGTCGTCCCCGGTCGCCCCTGGCCGGGTGCCCCTGGAGGCACGCATGCGGTCCACGCGCAGACGGCGTCCGTTCAGCGGAGCCGCGGTCATGGTGCTGGCCCTGCTGGGGGCCGGGCTGCCGGCCGCGGCGGCGGGCGCCGACGAGCAGGACGACAAGCAGCCCGACCTGTCCCGCTTCTACGACCAGAAGATCAAGTGGCGCAGATGCACGGGCGTGGAGATGCCCAAGGATCTGCGCTGCGGCAAGGTCACCGTGCCCCTCGACTACGCGCGGCCCGGGAAGGGGACGCTCGACCTGGCGTTGGCCCGCTACCGGGCGACGGGCGACTCGCGGGGCAGCCTGCTGCTGAACTTCGGTGGCCCCGGCGGCCCGGGCGTCCCCGAACTGGCCTATGGCGGCGCGGATTTCATGGCCCTCACCAAGGGCTACGACGTCGTCTCCTTCGATCCGCGCGGCGTCGGCCGCTCCTCACCCGTGAGCTGCGGCGAGGGCACCGACGAAGCCATGGAGGCGACGGACGACGGCAACGACGCGAACGACCCCCAGGTCGCGCTCAAGCAGTTGAAGAAGGCCGCCGCGGCCTGCGGCAGGCACTCCGGTCCGGTGCTGCCGCACATCGGCACGATCAACGCCTCCCGCGACCTGGACGTGATGCGCGCCGCCCTCGGTGACAAGAAGCTCAACTACCTCGGCTTCTCCTACGGGACCCGGCTCGGCGCGGTGTACGCGGCGCAGTTCCCGAAGAAGGTGGGCCGCATGGTGCTCGACGGCGTCGACACCCTCACCGAGCCGCTGGCGGAGCAGGGCCTCGTCGGCGCCCAGGGTCAGCAGACCGCGCTGGAGGACTATCTCGACGCGTGTGCCGAGCAACTGACCTGCCCGTTCGGGCAGGACGCCCGGTCGGCCCGGGAACAGGTCGTCGACCTCGTCGAGTCGCTGGACGAGTATCCCGTACCGACGGACTTCGGGCCGGAGTTCTCCGGGCAGGACCTGGTGGGCGCCATCAGCCAGGCCCTCTACAGCGAGCAGATGTGGCCCGCGCTGACGCAGGCCCTCAACATGCTCGTCCACGACGGCGACACCCGGGGCGTCGTGGCGCTCGCGGGTGGTGGCATGAGCAAGCCTCCCCGGTCCGCCACCCCGAGCCCGAGCGGCGGACTCGTCGACGAGGAGGACGTGCCGCTCGACAACGTCCCCGCCGCGCTGATGGCGATCAACTGCGCCGACGACCCCGACCGGCCCACCGCCGGCGGGATCACGGAGGAGATCGCGGACCTGCGCGCCGCGTACGAGGACGCCTCCCCGGTGTTCGGCAAGTACCGCCTCACGCAGGTGCTGATGTGCTACGGCCGCCCGAAGGGCACCGACTTCATCCGCGAGGAGGTGCGGGACGTGGACACCCCGAGGATGCTGCTGGTGGGTACCCGGGGCGACCCCGCGACGCCGTACCGCTGGACCGTGGAGACGGCGAAGCGCCTCGGCTCCTCGGCGGTCGTCCTCGACCACAAGGGGAAGGGGCACACCGGGTACGCGTCGTCGAAGTGCGTGCGCGAGACGGTCGACGAGTTCCTGCTGTACGGCTCGCTGCCCGACGACGGAAGTTCCTGCGGAGCCGACGATTGAGCATCAGGCGTGTAACACGGGCAGCTCGGCTACAACCCCGCCCGCACCTCGCGCGTCACACTGGGTGTGCGTCGCATTTCACGCGACCCGCACTCGTATGTGACCGAACCTGGGGGAATACACCGATGCGTATCCGTTCCGTCCTCACCGTCTCGACCGTGGCGACCGCCGGCGCCGCGCTGCTCCTCGCGGCCGCGCCGCAGGGTCTGGCCGCCCAGCCTGCCGCCAAGGTCCCCGTCTGCAAGGCGAAGGTCCTCAAGATCGGCGCCAAGCAGGCGAAGGACACGAGGATCGTGCACATCACGGTCAAGAACACCGGCACCCGTACCTGCACGATCGACCGCCTGCCCGTGGTCACGTTCGGCGACCTGGACGGGTCGGCCCAGCCGGTGCCGTCGGGCGAGAGCGGGCCGTACAAGCTGGTCGCCGGCAAGACTGCGTACGCGACGGTCCGTACGATCGCCGACCTCAAGGACCCCGAGGCGCGCCGCGTCGACTCGATCGGCGTGTCGGCCAACCCGAACCTCGGCGGCCGTCTGTTCACGCTGAAGCAGCTGGGCGCGACCAAGAAGGTGAAGGTCTGGGAGCCGGTGACGACCTGGTGGAAGGCGTCCCAGGCCGCCGCGGACAAGTCGCTGAAGAAGGAAGTCGGCTGACGCGCACGGCGGGCACCCGCCGCCGCTGAACGACCGAGTCGGGCCCGTCGGGCGCGCACCCTCACCGGTGTGCGGCGGCGGGCCCGACCCGTGCTCGCCGCCGGCCCGACCGCCCCTAACTCGCGCCCCGGTCCGGACTTCGGCCCGCCGCGACGGTTGACCCGAATACCCCAAATGCCCCACGCGCGAATCAGTCCTATCGTGAAGTCATGGAGCATGCCCTCAGCCCCGCGACCCTCACCGAGCTGCGCCGTCCGCGGCCCTACCCCGCCGTGTCGGTACTGACGCCGACGCATCGGCGGGAACCGGAGAACGCCCAGGATCCGGTCCGGCTCCGCAATGTGCTCGCCGAGGCGAAGAAGCAGCTGGACCACGATCCCGCGGTCACCCGTGAGCGGCGCAACGACGTCGTCGAGCAGTTGGACCGCGCGCTGGCCGAGGTGGACCTGACGCACGCCGAGGACGGTTTGGTGATCTTCGCGGCGCCGGGCGAGCACCAGGTGTGGTCACTGGCCCGGCCGGTACCGGAGCGCGTGGTGCTCGCGGACACCTTCCTGACCCGGAACCTGGTGGCCGCGCAGGCCGCTGAGCGCCCCTTCTGGGTGCTGTCGGTCTCCTCCGACCGGGTCGCGCTGTGGAACGGCGGCGGCGACCGGGTCGTGCCCGCGCGCACCGGTGGGTTCCCGCTCACCCGGGACCGCGACAACTTCGACGCGGAACGGCAGCAGCGGATCGGCGACATGCCGAGCGCCTTCCGGGACGAGGACACCCGGCACTTCCTGCGGGACGCCGACACGGCGATGAGCCGGGTGCTGCGTACGCATCCGCGGCCCCTGTACGTGACGGGCGAGACGGCGGCGCTGTCCCTCCTGGACGAGATCGGCACCGTCACCAAGGACGCCACCCACATTCCGCACGGCGGTCTGGCGCACGGCACCCCGGACGCGGTGTGGCAGGCGATCGGCCCGATGATCGAGGCCGAGAACCGCAGGAACGTCGACACGGTGGCCCGGCGGCTGGAGGCGGCCCGCGGCAGCAAGGCGTTCGCGGCCGGCGTCGACGAGGTCCGGCAGAACGCGGAGCAGGGCCGCGTCCAGCTCCTGGCCGTCGAGGAGAACTACCGGGCGACCGTCCGCGCCGACGGCGGGGTCCACCTCGTCCCGGCGGAGAGCGGCGAGCTGGACGCCCGCGAGGACATCGTGGACGAGATCGTCGAACGGTGCCTCGACACCGGGGCCGAGGTGCGGTTCGTGCCCGACGGCACCCTCGGCGACGCGCGCGGCATCGCGGGCGTCCTGCGCTACTGAGCCCGCCGCCCTGCGTTACCGAACGCGCCGCCCCGCACTACTGAGCCCGCCGTCCCGCGCCACCGGGCACGCCACCGGTCAGACACCGTCGAAGAGGGCCGTCAGGCCCCGGTCGACGGCCCGCCCGACCGGCTCGCTGCCGGAGCCGACGACGGCGAAGGTGCGCACCAGGAAGCGCCGTAGGGCGGCGGTGTCGAACCGCAGCAGGGCCATGCCGTGCGGCGAGTGCAGCTCCACGACCGTGCGGGTGCGCCCGCAGGGCCAGATGTGCACGTCCCCGGTTCCGGCTGGCCCCCGCAGCCCCTCGTCGAGCAGCTCGCGGGCGAACGTCCAGGTCACCATGGAGCCGCTGAGCGAGATGTCCGCGGGGAAGTCGAGATGCACGGCCAGCGGGTCGTCGGAGGTGTAGCGCAGCGTGGTGGGCACCGGCAGCTCGCGGTCCTCGGCCGTGACCAGGAGGACTCGTGCGGGCTGTTCCAGTGTGACGGTCATGCGCGCTCTCCGTTTCGGATCCGGGTCGGCCCTGCGCCGACATGCCTCATCGGCCTCGCGAAGGGCATTCGCGCGCCACGCTTTCCTGGATTCACCACTGTGAGCCAAGTCACCCGTTTCCCCCGTACCCGAGACCCTCACCCCCCGGCGGACGCCGGTTCTCCTCGGATGTACCGACACCGCTCCACAGGATCAAAGCGGCTCGCACAAACGACCCTCGAACACGGGCTTGAAAGCGGCTCGGAGCAGACCCGACAATCCATCAAGTCGCGTACGCTGCCTACGACTTGCCCCCTCGGGGCACGTAGCGAGATGTCGTGGCGGACCCGGTCCGCGAGGACAGCGGCATATGCCGGAAGCACCACCGTATCGTGTCTTGCCAAATCCCTTACAGCGCGTCGCGGGCTGTGCGACAGTCGTAACCGGCCCATCCGTCAGCGCTGGTCGTACCGTCCCCCCTCGGAGTACGTGATGCCGTCCCATCTCTCTGCGGATCGCCCCGCCCAGCCGCCCCGACGCGGCACGGTCGACGCGCTCATCTCGCAGACGCGCCGGCTGCGCGGCGACATGGACGCCGTACGGCGTGACGCCGCCGCCGACGGGACGGACGCCGAGGGCCGGTGGCAGCGCGCTCTGTACGACCTGGCGCTCCATCAACTGAACGATCTGGACGAGCACTTGGCCCAGCTGCGGGACGGCCCCGATGTCCCGGCGGCCGACGCGGACGACGCCGACGCTCCCGCCGAACCGGTCGCGGCCCGCCCGCGCGGGTCGCTGCTCAGCCGGGTCGGCAGCGCCGAGTGGAACCTCCTCACGGACGAGGCGAGCTGGTCCGGGGAGCTGTACGAGATCCTCGGCCGCGATCCGTCCACCCCGGCACTCACACTCGACGAGCTGCCGTCGCTGGTGCTGGAGGAGGACCGGCCGCAGCTGACGGCGATGGTGACGGACTGTCTGATCGACGCCCGGCGCATCGACGGTGAGTTCCGGATCGAGCTCCCCGACGGGGTGGTCCGCACCGTGCACATGATGGGCGAGCCCGTACTCGACGACGACGGCAGCACCGCCTCCATGTGGGCGGTGCTACGCGACGTCAGCGAACTGCGGCGCAGCCAGCGTGCGGTGAGCGACACCCGTGACTCGCTCGAACGCCGACGGCACATCGCGCGGGCCGAGCACCGGATCGCGGTCGAGCTCCAGGAGGCCGTGCTGCCGCCGTGGCGTGGCGCCCTGCGGCTCCCGCACCGGGGCCCCGAGACCCTGGACGTGGCGGCCCGCTATCTCCCCTGCTCGTCAACGGCGCTGATCGGCGGCGACTGGTACGACGCGCTCGAACTGCCCGGCGGCGACAGCCTGTTGAGCGTCGGCGACCTCACCGGCCACGGAGTGACCGTCACCTCGGGCATGGCGACGCTGATCGGCGCGGTCCGCGGGATGGCCATGGCCGGTACCGAACCGGGGCAGCTGATGGCCTGCCTCAACCAGTTACTCGACGCGGCCGGGCAACCGGCCCTCGGTAGCGCCGTGTGCTGCCGCTACCGGCCGGCGACCCGCACCCTGGTGTGGGCACAGGCGGGGCACCCCGCCCCGCTGCTGTTCCGCGACGGGACGGGGCGCGTGCTGCCGACGCCGGACGGCGTCCTGCTCGGCGCGACCTCGGGCGCCGTCTACGGGCAGGCCGAGGTGACGCTCCGACCGGGTGATCTCCTGCTCCTGCACACCGATGGGCTGGTGCCCGGGGGCATGGCAGCCGTCCAGCGGCTGCTGGACCTGGCCCCGCGGTTCGCCGAGGCGCGGACGGCCAGGGACGGTGTACGGGCGGTGGTGGAGGAGTTCGGCGAGGGCGAGCGCGAGGACGACGCCTGCGTGCTCGTCGCCAGGGTCCTCGCCTGACGTCAGGGTCCTGGCCTGACCTCAGGATCGTCGTCCGACGGGGAGAAGGGGTGACTTCCTGATGCCGAAGCGGTGACCTCCTGATGCCATGGGGTACCGCCGGCCGGCGGTCACGCCGGTGCGATGTCGCCCCTGTTCCTCGACTGCGGCTTCGGCAGGGCGAGTTTGATCTCCTCCCGAAGGTCCTGGATCTTCGGATAGCTGGAGTACTGACCGGTGAGCCGGTACATCTGACGCAGCCGGTCCCAGGTGCGTCCCGACGAGTTCGACCCCATCGACATCAGGGCCAGCCGGGCGTACCGGTTCGCCTGCTCGGGGTCGTCCGCGATGAAGCAGGCCGACGCCATGGAGAGATGGTCGAAGATCTTCGACCGTTCCCGGCCGTCGTTGCGCAGGGCCAGGGCCTTCTCCGCGTAGTGCTGGGCGTGCGCGGCCGCGCCGGGCTCGAACTCGGCGAGGGTGCGGTAGGCGAGGGCCTGCATGCCGTACAGATCCTCGTCCTTGAAGGTCTGCATCCAACTCGGCGGCGGTGTGTCGCCCTTGTCGGAGACGAAGAGGTCCTCCGCCTGCCCCAGGGTGCGGCGCATGGCCTGGCCCTTGCCCATGGACGCCTGCGCCCACGCCTCGATGGTGTGGAACATGGCCTTGGTGCGGGGCAGCACCCGCTCGCCGGAGCCGGACTGGGCTAGTTTCATGAGGTCGAGCGCCTCGTCGGGTTTGCCGAGGTGCACCAGTTGCCGGGCCGCCCGGGAGAGGGCCTCGCCGGCGCGGGGCCGGTCACCGCCCTCCCGGGCGGCGTGGGCGGCGATGATGAAGTACTTCTGGGCGGTGGGTTCGAGGCCGACGTCGTGCGACATCCATCCCGCGAGGACGGCGAGGTTTGCGGCGACGCCCCACAGACGCTGCTGGAGGTGTTCGGGGTGGCGGTAGGAGAGCATGCCTCCCACCTCGTTGAGCTGTCCCACGACAGCCTTGCGTTGCAGCCCGCCGCCACGGGCCGCGTCCCAGGCCCGGAACACCTCGACGGAGCGCTCCAGTTCCTCGATCTCCTGCGATCCGATGGGGGCGGCCTCATAGCGGTCGAACCCAGCGGGGTCGGCGTGCAGGGGGTTGTCGAGGTCGGGAGCGTCGGCCTTGAGCGTCGGGTCGGTGTGCAGCCAGTCGTGCATGGCGCTGCTGAGTGCTGATCCCGCGGTGAGCGCGACGCCCGCACCCACCAAGCCGCGTCGGTTGAGCATGAGGTCCATTCCCGTGAATTCGGTGAGGACCGCGGCAGTCCGTTCGGGCGCCCACGGCACACCGTCGGGATGCTCCGCATTCCCGCCGCCCTGCCGTTTCCCCGTACGCCCGTGCCGGACCAGACCGAGGTCCTCGATGGTCACGACACGGCCGAGACGCTCGGTGAACAGCGCCGCCAGCACCCGCGGCACGGGATCGCGCGGGATCTCTCCCATGTCGATCCACCGCCGCACCCGTGAGGTGTCGGTCGCCAGCTGCGGGTGGCCCATGGCCGCCGCCTGCCGGTTGACCAGCCTCGCGAGCTCGCCCTTCGACCAGCCGGCCAGGCCGAACAGGTCTGCGAGTCGGGTGTTGGGTTGTCCGCTCACGTCAAGCCCCCAGGTTCTCGGCTGAGTTGAATGTAGCCCGCTGTCAGTTGCTGGGGGACTATTCGCCAGGCTTCGCCAGGGTGCGCTACATGGTGTGCCACGGGCCATCCGGTGTCAGGTAGGAAAGCGCCACCCCGGCCCGGTCGCCCGACAGGCACTCCCCAGGGTGTCCCCGGTCGGCCGGGGCGGGTGGCGCGTGACATCGCAGGCACACGAAGGGATCTGTATTCGCCCATGTACGCAGCATCGTCCTCCGTGTCCGCTCCGCCCCGGCCGCTCGCACCCCGCCAGCCGGGCGGTGGCGGCCCCTATCTCGACCCCACCCGTTCCGTGGCCCCCGGACTCGGTGCCGGCCGGGCCCGGCGCGTTCCGGGGCTCGGCCCCCAACCGCTCAGCGGGAGACTCGACTTGTCCGGCCCTCAGGGCGCGCAGCTGCGCACGGCGATCGCCTCGGTGCATCGCATCTGTCCGGAGTTCGCTCCGGTCCAGGTGCTGCGCCGCAGCGGCCGCTCGGTGCTGCTCGTCGGTACGACAGGGCGCAGCACGGCCGTCGCCAAGTGTTTACTGGACCACTCCTCCATCTGGGAGGAGCGGCTCCGGCACGAAATAGCCGCTTACCGCTCGTTCGTCCGGCACCGCCCCCCGGTGCGGGTGCCGAGGTTGATCGCGGCGGACCCGGACAACTGCACCCTGGTCGTCGAGCGGATGCCGGGCCGGGTGGCCGCGCTGCAGCGGCATCCGGTGGAGGCGCCGCCGCGCGCCGACATCCGGGCGGCGCTCGGCGCGATCTGCCGGCTGAACGCGTGGCGGCCACCGGCGGGCACGTTCGACGCCCCGCTGGACTACGCGGAGCGGATCTCCCGATTCCATGAGCTGGGTCTGCTCACCGACCGGGACATGGGCGATCTGCAGAAGCTCCTGCACGGCATCGCGCACGCGGCGGGCCGTCAGGGCATGGGCCAGTTCTGCCACGGCGACGCCCTGCTGTCGAACATCCTGCTCTCACCGGCCGGTCCAGTGCTGGTGGACTGGGAGCACGCGGGGTGGTATCTGCCGGGCTACGACCTGGCGACGCTGTGGGCGGTGCTCGGGGACGCTCCCGTGGCGCGGCGTCAGATCAGTCAACTGGCGCAGTCCGCGGGCCCTGCCTCGCGGGACGCGTTCCTGGTGAATCTGATGCTCGTACTGACCCGTGAGATCCGTACCTACGAGACGGCCGTGCAGCGTTCGATGCACGACACGACCCCGGCGGCACCGGGCCCGGCCCACCCGGCTGCTGCGCCGTCCGGCGAGGAACAGCGGCTGCTGCTCAGGCGGCTGCACGACGACTGCCAGCTGGCCCGCAAGGCCGTACGGGCGGCGGTCGGCACTCGCTGAGGGGAAACGAAGGCCCGCGGCGCGCCCCGCACACCGGCGCACCGCGGGCCTTCGTCATGTCAGCCCTTGCAGTAGTTGTCGCGCTCAACCACCGCCGCGCCACGGGCAGATAGGCAGGCAGGCGGGTCTTGACTCCTGTTGTGGCTGGGGCGGATCGTGGACAGAGAGGCTGTAGCAGAGCAGTCCTGGCAGGTGATCTTTGTGCAGGCTGTCATCCGTAAGCGCACTGCCGTCACCACATGCGGCTTCCTCCTCTGCGGAGTGCTCGCCGCACCAGCGGTCGCGGATGTGGTCTCGGCCCTTACCGACCACAGCGAGCAGACCCAGGTCGACGCCGTGCGGAAGAAGCCGAAGAAGCCCCCGCGGCACTAGGAGGACACTTCACAGCAGCCACTGGTCCCGTTGCCCCGTACCCATGGTCTGGGGTGGCCGGGGCCAGCTGGTCCCTCGCACGACTCATCGCTTGCCCTTCGGCGGCGGTCATGGATGCAATGTGCGTCATGATCACGCACATGCGCTCGCCGGGGCGGAGTGAGAGGGACCCGTCGGCCGTCCGGATCGGTGTACTCGTCCCGCTGAGCCCGCCCGGCTGGGTGGAGGCGGGTCGGCACTTGCTGGCCGGCCTCGAACTCGCCGCCGACGAGGTCAACGACGGCGGTGGAATGGACGGAAGACCCCTGGTACTGCTGGTCCGGGACACCGTGGCCGATCCGCGGAGGGCCGCGGCGGCCGTGGACGAGCTGGCTCGGCTGGGTGTGGCCGCCCTGGCCGGGGAGTACCACAGCGTTGTCGCGCGCTCCGCCGCCGCGCGGGCGGACGCCCTCGGTCTGCCGTTCCTGTGCTCGTCGGCGGTCCTCGACGCGCTCACCGACCGGCCGACATATCGGGTGGCGCGCCTGTGCCCGGCCCAGTCCCACGGCTGGCGGATCTACGCCGACCACCTCCTCGACGCGGGCCACCGGCGGGTCGCCGTGGCGGCCCAGTCGAGCGTGTACTGGGCGGCCGGGACCCGCCTACTGCGCGACCACCTCGCCCCGCACGGAGGCTCCGTCGCCGAACTCGACATGGGCCTGCTCGACCCCACGGCCGTGTGCGACGAACTCGTCCGCCTGCGAACGACGGCCCTGCTGCTGCTCACGGGCCACCCGGAGCCGGCGGTGTCGATCGTCAGGGCCGTCCGCCGCGACCAGCGGCTCGCCGACGTCCTGGTCGGTGCCCCGGCCGGGCAACCGGAGCTCCCCTCGTGGGCGGCTCTGCTGGGCGGCGACGGTTCGGGGGTCCCGTTCCTGCGCTATCTGCCCGAGCGTCTCGGTGCCCTCGGCACACGTGTCGAGGCGGCCCTGCGCGAGCGGCTCGGCGAGGCCCCCTCGTTCGTCGCCTTCGAGGGCTACGACACGATCGCCGTCCTCGCCGACGTACTGCGCTCCCAGGGCACGGACCGGGCACGGATCGCCGCCTCCTGGCCGCCTGTCGTGGTCGAGGGGTCCCGGGGGGAGATCCGATTCTCCCGAACACCGGGCGTCGGTGTCTGGCAGTGGGCCTGGCCGCCGGTGCAGGTCGTCGATCGGGATCCGGCGGAGCCCGATCGCTTCCGGATCCTCCGGAACGGGTGAGCGAGAAGCGGGAGGGTGGCAAGCGAGGTCGGGGGGAGACGGCTGTCCGCCGTTCCACGCGCCACGGGCCGTCATGGCCGGTGACCGGGCCTCCGGGCGGGCATGATTGACGGATCGTCGGCCGACCGATAGCACTGGTGCACGTTCGGCCCCGCATGCCCCGCCAACGCCCCACCGTTCCAGGAGGCCGCCTTGCGAGGATCCCCCACCGACCGCAGGCCCACCACCCGTCGCAGACGTCTTCGCGGCACGGCGGTCGCCGCCACCCCGGCGGTGCTGATGCTGCCGCTGCTGGGCGCGGCCCCGCCCGAGAGCCAGTCGTCGTCCTCGGCCCGGCTGCAGGGCGCCTTCGCGGCCGCCGCCGCGGAGTACCAGGTCCCCCGCAGTGTGCTGCTGGGTGTGTCGTATCTTCAGTCCCGCTGGGACGCGCACGGCGGTGCCCCCAGCGTCACCGGTGGCTACGGCCCCATGCACCTCACGGACGCGCGTACGGCGCTGGCCGAGGCCCCGCACCACAGTGAGGGTGCGGAGGACCCGCGCGGTGACGGCTCCCGTCCGCCGCTGCGACCCGAGGCGGTCCTGCCCGAGAACGCCGAACTCCCGCCCCGGCTGCGGACCTTGCCGCGGGCGGCCGAGCTGACGGGACTGCCGGCCGAGTCACTGCGCACGGACGCCGAGGCCAATGTGGCCGGCGGCGCGGCACTGCTCGCCGCCGCGCAACGGGAGCTGGGCCGCGAGCCGAGCGCCGACCCCGCCGACTGGTACGGGGCGGTGGCGCGGTTCTCCGGCGCCGACGACCGGGCCACGGCGGCGGCGTACGCGAACGAGGTCTTCGCGGTGATCCGGGACGGCGTCCACCGGGTCACCGACGCCGGTCAGCGGGTGACGCTCCCCGCCGAGCCGCGACTGGCCCCCCACACCGGGCAGTTGACGCGGGCCGGGCTGCGCGCCGCCGCGGCGGCCGGCACCGAGTGCCCGAGGACGGTGTCGTGCGAGTGGATCCCGGCACCGTACGAGGAGTTCGGCGACAAGGACTACGGCAACCACGACCTGGCCGACCGGCCCACGTCCCAGAGCATCCGGTACATCGTCGTCCACGACACCGAGGCCACCTGGGACACCACGTTGAAGCTGGTCCAGGACCCGACGTACGTGTCCTGGCACTACTCGCTGCGCTCCACGGACGGGCACATCGCCCAGCATGTGAAGAACAAGGACGTGGCCTGGCACGCCGGCAACTGGTACGTCAACGCCAAGTCGATCGGCCTGGAGCACGAGGGTTTCCTCGCCTCGCCGGACGCCTGGTACACGGAGGCGATGTACCGGACGTCGGCACGGCTGGTGAAGTACCTGGCCGCCAAGTACCGCGTCCCGCTGGACCGCCGGCACATCCTCGGCCACGACACCGTGCCCGGCCCGACGACGGCGACGATCCCGGGCATGCACACCGACCCCGGCCCGTATTGGGACTGGCGGCACTACTTCGAGCTGCTCGGCAGGCCCTTCGGCCCGACCGCCGGACAGAACAGCCGTCTCGTCACCATCCTCCCCGACTACGCGGACAACCGGCCCGAGTTCACCGGCTGTGTGAGCGGCGGGCAGCCGTGCGCCGTGCACGGCTCCAGTGCCGTACGCCTGTACAGCGAGCCCGACACGGCCTCGCCGCTCATCAAGGACATCGGCCTGCGGCCGGACGGGAGCCCCTCCACGATCGATGTGAACGACCTCGGTTCGCGGGTCTCCACCGGCCAGCAGTACGCGGTCGCCGAGCGGCGCGGCGCGTGGACGGCGATCTGGTACCTCGGGCAGAAGGCGTGGTTCCGCAACCCGGCGGCACAGCCCACGGCGGTCGGCGCGGCCGGGCTGGTCGTGACACCCCGGAAGGATCTCGCGGAGATCCCCGTGTACGGCAGGGCCTACCCGGAGAAGGAGGCCTATCCGACGGACGTCCCGGCCCAGGCGGTGTCGCCGCTGCCGTACAAGCTCCTCAAGGGGCAGCGCTATGTGGTCGGTGACCGGCTGAAGGGCGAGTACTACTACGCCGTCTCCTTCGACACGTCCGGGCACAAGGTCGTGAGGGGGGACGACGTCTACTACGAGATCCAGTTCGGACACCGGGTGGCGTTCGTGCGGGCGGCGGACGTGCGGGTGCTGCCGGCGATCTGAGGGGTGCCTTGTAGCTCGGGGCCGGGGTTCGTCGGCGGGTGCGGGTGAGTGGGGGCCGTTCGCGCAGTTCCCCGCGCCCCTGAAAAGCGACCGGGGCTGCGCCCCGTGCTTTTCATGGGGAGGGCGGGCCGCAGGCCCGTCCCTCCATGGGCGCGGGGAACTGCGCGACAAGCCCGCCGCTCGGCTACCTGGACCAGACGTGGCGCCGGCCGGCGACCGCCCGGAAGGTCAGTTCCCCTCCGGGCAACAGGGTGCTCCGGACGGTGAGTTCGCGGTTGCGCTCGGCGGTGAGGGCGATCCGGGTCGCGGTGCCCGAGGACCACGTGATGTCGACGGTCGCGCCGCCACGGGCGCGCAGACCGCGGACGGCGCCGTGGGGCCAGGCGGCGGGCAGGGCCGGGAGGATCTCGATCACGTCGTGCTGGCTCTGCAGGAGCATCTCGACGACTCCGGAGGTGGCGCCGAAGTTCCCGTCGATCTGGAACGGGGGGTGGGTGTCCCAGAGGTTCGGCAGTGTCGACGACTTGAGCTGTTCGCCGAGCATCCGGTGGGCGTGGTCGCCGTCGCGGAGCCGCGCCCAGAAGTTGATCTTCCAGGCCTTGGACCAGCCGGTGCCGCCGTCGCCGCGCGCCGTGAGGGAGACCTTCGCCGCCTCGGCCCAGGCGCTGCCGGGTTCGATCTGGCGGCCGGGGTGGAGGGCGAACAGATGGGAGACGTGGCGGTGTTCGTCGTCCGGGTCGTCGAGGTCGGCCTTCCACTCCTGGAGCTGACCCCAGGAGCCGATGCGGAGCCCGGGGTCCAACCGCCGCCGGGTGTAGGCGAGTTGCTCGCGGAAGGCGGGGCTGTCGTCGAGGACGCGGGCGGCTTCCAGGGTGTTGGTGAACAGGTCGTGCACGATCTGCTGGGACATGGCCGAGCCCGCCGTGAAGTCGCCGTGCTCCGGGGAGTAGCTGGGCGTCACGACGAGGGTGCCGTCGCGGGGGTCGGTGCGCAGGTTGTCCAGCCAGAACTCGGCGACCTCCTTCATCACCGGGTACGCGGTGGAGCGCAGATACCGAGTGGAGCCCCCGAAGCGGTAGTGCTCGTACATCTGCTGGGTGAGCCAGGCGGCGGCCTCGGGGAACCAGAAGGCGGTCGCCCAGTCGTGCACACCGGTGAAGCCGTACGGGTTGGTCTCGTTGTGGACGACCCAGCCGCGTGACCCGAACATCTCCCGCGCGGTGCGTCGGCCGGGCGCGCGCAGCGCTTCGACGAAGCGGTCGTAGGGGGCCGTCGTCTCGGCGAGGTTGGCGGCCTCGGCGGGCCAGTAGTTCATCTGGATGTTGATGTTGGTGTGGTAGTCCGCCGACCAGGGCGGGCTGGTGCTGTTGTTCCAGACGCCTTGGAGGTTCGCGGGGAGGGATCCCGCGCGCGAGGAGGCGATGAGGAGGTAACGGCCGTACTGGAAGTACAGGGCTTCGAGGGCGCGGTCGGCGGGGGTCGTGCCACCGGTGTACGCCGCGAGCTGTTCGTTCGTGGGCGTGTCCGGTGCCTCGCCGCCGATGTCGAGTGCCACACGGTCGAAGAGGGCGCGGTGGTCGCGGACATGGCGGGAGCGCAGCTTCCGGTACCCCTTGCGGAACGCCTCGTCGACCGTGCTGGTGACGGTGGTGTGCGGGTCGTCGCCGCGGTAGTCCGGGTAGGTGTCGGCGTGGTCGGTGCCCGCCGCGAGGACGAACCAGACGCTGTCGGCGTCGGTGACGGTGAGCGTGCCGTCGGGGTTCGCGGTGAGGGTGCCGCCCGTGTGGGCGACACGGATCTGCGCTTCGAACTTCAGCCCGTTGTCGGCGAGTTCACCGCGCACGGTGATCCGGTCGCTGGTGGCGGTAGCGGTGAAGTCGGAGCGGGGCGAGGTGTGGCGCAGGGTGAGGGTGATGCCTCCGGTGAGGCGGCCGACGAGGACACCGTCGGGGTGGGAGGCGAAGAACTCCCGTGTGTGGCGCCGCTGTCGGTGCGTGTACGTCACGCTCGCCACCGCTTCGCTCAGGTCGAGGCCGCGGCGGTAGTCGGCCGGGACGGTGTCGGGGGCTCCGGGCAGGTCGAGGCGGAGGTCGCCGAACGTCTGGTGGTGGCCGTAGCCGACGCGCCGCTGGCCGAGTCGTGCGGTGACGGCGTCGGGGGCGACCTTCGTCTCGGCGTCGATGCGGTCCTGGACGGCGGAGATCGCGCCGGGGCGGGGCTCGGTCCAGTTGCCGTGGTCGTAGCCCTGGGCGGAGCCGGGGCCGCCGGTCCAGAGGGTCTTCTCGTTGAACTGGAGCCGCTCGGAGGCGAGCGTGCCGAAGACGGTGGCGCCGAGGGCGCCGCCGCCGATGGGCAGGGCCTCGCGCTCCCAGTCGGCGGCGGGGGCGGTGTACCAGAGCGTGAGGGGCGTCTGTCGTGGTGCCCGCGCCTCGTGCGGGGCCTGCTGTGACTCGGCCCCCGATCCGGACACATCGGAGGAATCAGTGGCGCTTGCGGACTGCCCTAAGGGTCCTGCGGCCAGGGCGAGTGCGCTCGCACCGGCCAAGGCGGTCCTCAGGGTCTCTCTGCGGGAGATCTCTGGGGGCATGCACCGGACCGTAATGGTCCGATCACTCGGTCAACAAGAGGCATGACAAAACCCGCGGACGGCGTGTCCGCGGGTCGGTGGGGCCCGGCCGGGGGTCAGCCCTGCTGGAACAGCTCGGCGGGGAGCGGCTTCAGCAGCGCGTACAGGTCGTCGGTGATGGGGCGGTCCCAGGCGGCGATGGTCACCAGGACGTTGTCGCTGCGGTCGAACTGGACGCAGGAGATCCGGGACTCGGAGAGCTTGAGGCGGCGGACGATCAGGAGGTTGTCGCCCTGCATCACCGGCATGTCCTCGGTGCCGACGACGGTGATGTCCTCCTCGTTCTCCAGCGCCAGCAGCAGCTGGGCCACCTCGAAGGGGATCTCACCGTCGGCGACCTCGCGGGCCGGGGAGCCTTCCGGGAGGTTGCCGATGATCATCGCGGGGCCGCGGCCGCCGTACAGGTCGTAGCGCAGGAAGACACCCTGGCAACTTCCGTCGGGTGCGGGCAGCAGACCCGCGCCGAGATTGCCCGGCCAGTCGCCCGGGTCCATGGCCAGTACGTCGAATTCGGGCCCGGCAGGGGTGGCACTGCGGCGGCGGAGGAAGGACATGCCGCCATGGTACGTGTCCGAAGGTGGTCGCTGCCGGGTGGGCGAGGCGATTCCCGGGACGGAGGGGAAGGTGCTCGTCACCGTCCGGTGGACGCCTTGTGGCGCTCGTGGTGGCGGGCCACCCGGGCCCGGTTGCCGCAGGCCGGTTTGCACCACTCCTGGCGGGGGTGCTCCTTCAGGAAGTAGCGCACGCAGCGGGGTGCGTGGCAGGCCCGAAGCCGCTGCCGTTCGGGGCTCGCGAGGAAGGCGATGGCGGCCCGGGCGAGGGCCGCGGTGAGCGGGTCGCCGCCGGTCGCGGGCTCCTGGCGCAGGACGGGGTCGGCGCTCGGGGACCAGGTCAGCACCGGGACGGTCGGGGCCTGGGCCGCGGCCCGGTTGAGGTGCTCCAGGGCTTCGGGGAGGGGCAGCAGCCGGGCGGCGTCGGCCGGGCTGGGCTCGGCGGGGCTGACGGCACGGGCGAACAGGGCGCGGACGGCCCCCCGGAGATCGCGTACGGCGGCGAGGGCGGTCTCGTCGGCGGTGAGGCCGGCGGCGCCCGGCAGGAGATCGGCGTGGGCGCGGACCCAGCTGGCGAGCCCGGCGGGCTCGGCCAGGTCGTCGGCCACACCGCCGTCGCCGTCGTGGCGCACGGTGAGGGCGAGGTCGAGGGCGAGCCGCGCGTCCGCGCTGATCGAGTACTCCATGACGTTAATGATAGGCGAGTCGGCATCCATTAGATGGAGTCGGCGTCCCGATTCCCTCCACTAGCCCCCGCGCAAGGCGTGCACGCCGCACGGCGATGTCACCGCGGCTGGTGTTGCTCCTCGGGCTCGGCCGGGTGATGCGCCGTCACGGCGCCGGCCGGCGTCACGACGGAGCCGGTTCGCGCGGGCTCCGAGGCGGCCGGGGTGGAGGCGGTGGGGCGGCGGTCCAGCCAGAGCAGCAGGAGACCGAGTGTGCAGGCGAGCGCCGACCAGTAGACGTAGCGGTAGTTCGTCGCCGGCATGATGGGCAGGTATCCGAGCACGTAGGCCATCGAGCTGACGCCCAGCGCCCGGATGGGCAGGGAGAACCGCCCCCTGCCGGGGCGGACGGTGAGGAAGAGGGCGACGGCGAGCCAGAACCAGCCCCGGAAGAGCGGCCGGAGATCCGCGCCCATGCCCCCGATGTACGCGCCGAGGCCGGCCGCCAGCCGGGGGTGGGCGACCTCGATGCCGAGGTCGTTGGGGAAGACCCCTGCCTGGTACGGGTAGCCGGTCTCGAAGAGCAGCCCGGTGAAGAGCCGCAGCCGGTACTGGAGATAGCCGGGGGCGTGGGAGCCCATCTCGCTCAGCCACAGGGAGGTGATGCCGTCCGCGTCCCTGGCCATCCCGTCCGGCCGACGTTCGTAGCAGGCCCAGTACGCGTCAGAGAGGGCACCGACGCTGCGGCACTTCTCGGCGGCCGCGACCAGGCGGTTCCGGAGGTCCGGCGGGACGTCCGCCGACCGCAGTTCCTCCACGGTCAGGACGTGGACCAGGTCGTCGAGCATGATCTGCGCGCCCTGTCGCGTCTCCACGGGATGGGCGATCCGGGAGATCGCGACGGCGGGCACGACGAGCGCGGCCACGAGCGCCGCCACGCACAGCGCCCAGATGCGGCGGCCGGGTGCGCGCCACAGCGCGAGAACCAGCAGGACGAACAGGGGGATCGCCGCGAGGAACACGTTCTTGCGGACGAGCATGGCGTAGGCGAGGAAGAGCACGCCCAGCCCGAACAGACCCCAGCGCATGGCGGGGGGCACGTCGCGCCCCCGCAGCCGCAGTCCCACGAACGCCACCGCGCACGCGGCGAGCAGTGCGGCGGCCGCGTGGACGTCCTTCCACACCACGCCGACGAAGGTCAGTACGGGAGGAGTCAGCCCGATGCCGAGGACGGCGAGCGAACCGGCGCGGCTCGCGGTCAGGTCCCAGACACACCAGGCGACCACCCACAGCGCGCCCCAGAAGACGACGGACTGGAGGACGGCCATGGACGAGGGCGTACCGGTGACGGCGATGAGCGCACGCCACACCAGGCTCAGGACGGGCGGGTGCCAGTCGGTGAGCGGTGTCCTGCCCATCGCCTGCCGGAGCTGCTCGATGCTGTCGGGACTCATGTACCCCGGGGCGAACACGACGGTCGTGCCCAGGCAGCACACCACGGCGACAGCGGCCAGCCCCCAGCTCCAGAGCTTTTCACCCTGAAACCACGTATTTCGTCCCATGCGGCGGATGCTAACAGCGGCGACGGGACCGTACGGATCAGGGCGCGACGAAGACGTAGCGCCGGTAGGCGAAGAAGCGGAACAGGGTGGCGAGGACCCAGCCGAAGACGCGCGCGACGTTGTCGCTGAGCACCGAGTCCAGGCCGAGCAGATGCCGTGAGGCGTAGACCGTGCCCGCCGTGATGGCGACGCCGACGAGGTTCGCCAGCAGGAAGAGGGCCAACTCCTGGGTCAGCTTCTCGCGATGCCGGTGGCGGTAGGTCCAGTAGCGGTTCCCCGCCCAGCTGAGGAGCGCGGCGGCACCCGTCGCGAGGACGGACGCCTGGACGGGCAGCTCCCGCATCACCCCGCCCTCGGAGCCGCCGGGCAGCCCGAACACCAGCAGGTTGTAGCCGCCGTTGTCCACGACGAAGGCCAGCGCTCCGACCACCCCGAACTTGGTGACCTCGCGCCAGACACCCCTGACGGCGTCACGCGCACGGAGCGCCACAGACGCGAGGACCGACACCCCGCGAGAGTAACGACACGGCGCGCCCCCGCTCCCTGGACGCGCCCATATCGCATGATTTCCACCTCATGTGTCGCCGATTCGGACAGGGAGTGGACATGCCACCGACCATCGCGTGTGTCGTGCCGTGTCACAACGAGGAGGCGGCCGTCGGGAAGGTGGTGCGCGACTTGAGGGCCACGCTCCCGGAGGCGGACATCTATGTGTACGACAACGCCTCGACCGACCGGACCGTGGAGGTCGCCCGTGAGGCGGGCGCGATCGTCCGGGAGGAACGGCGCAAGGGGAAGGGCAATGTCATCCGGCGCGCCTTCGCCGATGTCGACGCCGACGCCCTGCTCATCATCGACGGTGACGACACCTATGACGCGTCCCGGGCGCGGGACCTGGTGGACCTGCTCTTCGAGGGACCGTACGACCAGGTGGTCGGGGCACGCCGGGAGACGGCCAGCGCCGCCTACCGGGCGGGGCACGCGTTCGGCAACAGACTGCTCACGGGCGTCGTGGGGTCCCTGTTCGGCAATGACGTGACGGACATGCTGAGCGGGTACCGCGTCTTCTCACGCCGCTTCGTGAAGTCCTTCCCGGCGCTCGCCCGCCAGTTCGAGACCGAGACCGAGATGACCATCCACGCGCTCCATCTCCGGCTTCCCACGGCGGAGCTGGAGGTCGACTACCGGGTCAGGCCCGCCGGGAGCGAGAGCAAACTGCGCACCTTCCGGGACGGCTGGCACATCCTGCGGGTCATCCTCGATCTGGCGCGGCGGGAGCGGCCCTCGCTCGTCCACACCGCGGTCGCGGGGCTGCTGGCTCTCGTCTCGGTCGTCCTCGGCATCCCCGTCATCGCCGACTTCATCCGCACGGGCACGGTCCCGCGCATCCCCACGGCGATCCTCGCCGCGGCGGTCATGACGATCGCGGCGCTCGTCCTCCTGGTCGGGTACATCCTGGAATCGCTCATGCACATGCGTCAGGAGCAGTCCCGGCTCGTGCATCTCGCGTACGCGGCGCCGACCCGCTCGCCGCGCTACACCACGCATCACTTGGGGACCGGCCGGGTCCGCGTGCGGAACGTCTCCGGTGGCCTGTGACCCGCCCGGGCCACGACCGCCCCGGCCGACGAGAGTCGGGGGCGGGCAGGTCGGTGAGCGGCTCGGGCGCCCACCGACGGCCGTCGCCGGGGCGGTTCTAGGTCAGGTCGAACTCGCCCTCCCTGGCCCCCGACACGAAGGCACCCCACTCCGCGGGGGTGAAGATCAGTGAAGGGCTCTCGGGGCGGCGGCTGTTGCGCATGGCGATGAAGCCTTCGACGAAGGCGATCTGGACGTCTCCCCGCCCTCGGCTGCTGGACCGCCAGTCCGCGTTGCTCAGGTCGAGCTCCGCCGGCTTGTGCCAGCCGTCGAGCGATCGCTGCTGCTCCATGGTGCTCTCGGCCACGTCCGTGCTCCTCCCGGTTCGTCGTCCGCCCGCCAGACTAGCGATCGGTCCCCGCCGCGGACAGGCCACGTGAGGAGGAGGTTCAGGAGGTGGGTGGCTCGGCGCCGACCAGCCACATCGCGAAGAACTGCGAACCACCGCCGTAGGCGTGCCCGAGGACCCGGCGGGCGCCGTCGACCTGGTGCTCCCCGGCGAGGCCCCGTACCTGGAGCGCCGCCTCCGCGAAGCGGATCATCCCGGAGGCGCCGATGGGGTTGGTGGACAGCACCCCGCCGGACATGTCGACGGGGAGGTCGCCGTCCAGTTCGGTGACGCCCGACTCGGTGAGCTTCCAGCCCTCCCCCTCGGCGGCGAAGCCGAGGTTCTCCAGCCACATCGGCTCGTACCAGGAGAACGGCACGTACATCTCCACCGCGTCGATGTCCCGGCGCGGATCGGCGATGCCCGCCTGCCGGTACACGTCGGCGGCGCAGTCGCGGCCCGCGCGAGGCGACACGCAGTCCTTGCCCGCGAACAGGGTCGGCTCGCTGCGCATCGCCCCGCCGTGCATCCACGCGGCGGGCCGCGGCGCGCGGGCGGCCCCCGCGCGGTCGGTGAGGACCATCGCGCAGGCCCCGTCGGAGGACGGGCAGGTCTCCGAGTAGCGGATCGGGTCCCACAGCATGGGTGACGCCTGGACCTTCTCCAGCGTGATGTCGTGCTCGTGGAGGTGCGCGTACGGGTTCTTCAGGGCGTTGCGGCGGTTCTTGTACGCGACGAGGGAACCGACGGTGTCGGGGGCGCCGCTGCGCCGCATGTACGCGCGGACGTGCGGGGCGAAGAAGCCGCCGGCGCCGGCCAACAGCGGCTGCTGGAAGGGGATCGGCAGGGACAGGCCCCACATGGCGTTGGACTCGGACTGCTTCTCGAACGCCAGCGTGAGGACGGTGCCGTGGACGCGGGCGGCGACCAGGCTCGCGGCGACCAGCGCGGTCGATCCGCCGACGGAACCCGCCGTGTGCACCCGCATCATGGGTTTGCCGACCGCGCCGAGCGCGTCGGCGAGGTACAGCTCGGGCATCATGACGCCCTCGAAGAAGTCGGGCGCCTTGCCGATGACGACGGCGTCGATGTCGGCCCACGTCAACTCGGCGTCGTCGAGGGCGCGTCGAGCGGCCTCGCGGACGAGTCCGGCGATCGACACGTCCCTCCGGGCCGCGACGTGCTTGGTCTGGCCGACGCCTATGACGGCCACAGGCTCCTTGCTCATCGGGGATCCCCTTCGAGTACGGCGACCAGGTTCTGCTGCAGACAGGGCCCGGAGGTGGCGTGGGCGAGGGCGCGGTCGGACTCGCCCCGGTGGATGCGGGCGGCGGCCTCGCCGATGCGGATCAGTCCGGCGGCCATCACCGGGTTCGCGGCGAGGGCGCCGCCCGACGGGTTGACCCGCACGCCGTCGTCGAGTCGCAGCGCCTCGCGCAGGACGATCTCCTGGGAGCTGAACGGGGCGTGCAACTCGGCGGTGTCCACGGGGCGTTCGAAGGCTCCGGCGCGTTCGGCGGCGAGGCGGGTGGAGGGCGAGTCGGTGAGATCGCGGACGCCGATGCCGTGGGCCTCGATGCGGTGGTCGATGCCCCGGATCCACGCGGGCCGCTCGCACAGGTCACGGGCCCGCTCCCCCGCCGCGAGGATCACGGCCGCGGCCCCGTCGCCGATGGGCGGGCAGTCGCCGGTGCGCAGCGGCCGTACGAGGTACTCGCCCTGCGACACCGAGCCCCTGAGCTGGGCGTGGGGGTTGGTCTCGGCGTCGGCGCGGCTGCGGGCTCCGACCGCCGCGAGGGCCGGCTCGTCGGTGCGGCCCGCGTCGATGAGCGCCTGGGCCTGGAGGGCGGCGAGGGCGACGGAGTCGGGCCACAAGGGGGCCACGTAGTACGGGTCGAGCTGGCGGGTCAGTACGTCGCGCACGGAGCCGGGTGAGGACTTGCCGTAGGAGTAGACGAGGGCGGTGTCGGCGTCGCCCGTCTGGAGTTTCACCCATGCCTCGTACAGGGCCCAGGCGCCGTCCATCTCGACGTGCGACTCGGAGATCGGGGGCCAGGCGCCGACGCCGTCGAGGGCGAGGGTGAAGGAGAAGGCCCGGCCGGCGAGGTAGTCGCTGGACCCGGAGCAGGTGAAGCCGATGTCGGCGGTCTTCAGCCCGGTCCGTGCCAGGACCTCGTGCAGCACCGGCATGAGCATCTCCACCTCGGAGGACTCGTCGCTGGTGCGGCGGTGGTCGGTCTGGGCGAAGGCGACGACGGCGATCTCCCGGTTCACAGCAGCTCCTTGTACGTGTCGTACGCGGCGTCCGGCTCGCCGGTGGGCCGGTAGTGGTCGGGGTAGCGGCCTCCCTCCGTCCAGACGGGTTCGACGCGCAGCCCCATCCGCACCTGGTCGTAGGGGATGCCGGCGATCCGGCCGTGCAGGGCGAGGCCGGCGCCGTCCAAGGCGATGTGGGCGTAGACGTAGGGGACTTCGATGTCGAGGTTCTTCGCCTTGATGTTGACGATGCAGAACGTGGTGACCGTGCCGCCGGGGCCGACCTCGACCTGCTCGGCCGTGGCCACGCCGCAGGTGGGGCAGGCGCCCCTCGGCGGCACGTACACCTTCCGGCAGGACGGGCAGCGCTCGCCGACCATGCGGCGTCCGGCGAGGGCGTGCAGGTATCCGGTGGTGGCGCGGCCGGGCGAGTAGGTGTAGTCGAGGCGGGCCGGGGCGACGATCCCGGTCACCGCGTCGACGAACTCACCGCTGTGGCCCGTCGGTTCGGCGCGCTCTGCGTCGTACGGCTCGAAGCAGGCGATGTCGGTGATGGCGCCGGTGCGTTCCCCGGCCCACCGGACCCGGACGCGCATTCCGGTGTGCACGGCGTCGGGGCCGGGGGCGTCGAGGGCGTGCAGGAGGGCGGTGTCGGCGCCGTCGAGCCGTACGAGCACCCAGGCGAAGGGGGTGGTCAGGGGCTGTCCGCGCCGGGGGGCGTGGTTCCAGGCCCAGGTGGTGACGGTGCCGGTGGGGGCGACCTCGACGAGGTCGCGGATCTCCTCGGCGGTGACGGGGTCGTACTCGACGGGTGGGACGAGGGTCCGTCCGTCGCCGGTGCGCACGCCGAGGATCACACGTTCGCGCAGCCCGGTGAGGAAGGCGCTCTGCACGGGCCCGAGGGATCGGGTGAAGGGGAACTCGACGGTCAGGGGTGCCTTGAGGACTGCGGACATCGGCGGGGTTACTCCTTCGGAAAGGGGGCGACGCGTCCGGGACGCGGGAGTGAGACTCCACGGGGCTCCACCGGGGGTGCGAGAGGCCGGGCACTCCACGCGGCTCCACCGTGGGGCGCAGAGCGGCCGGGAGCCGCCCCCGGCGGGCCGCTCACGCCCGTTTGTAGACGGGGGGCCGTTTCTCGGCGAAGGCTCGGGCCCCTTCCTTGGCGTCGTCCGTGTCGAAGATCGGCCATCCCCGTTTCAGCTCGGCGGCCAGTCCGTCCGTCTCGCTCATCTCGGCCGTCTCGTACACGGACGCCTTGACGGCCTCCACGGCGAGCGGGCCGCACGCGTTGATCCGCTCGGCGATCTCCAGGGCCTTCCCCAGGGCGTCGCCGTCGGGCACGACCTGCCCGATCAGTCCGATGCCCGCGGCCTCGCGGGCGGAGTACGGGCGGCCGGTGAGCAGCATCTCCAGCGCGTGGGTGCGGGGGATCTGCCGCTGGAGGCGGACCGTGGAGCCGCCGATCGGGAAGAGGCCGCGCCGCACCTCGAAGAGGCCGAAGGTGGCCGACTCCCCCGCGACGCGGATGTCCGTGCCCTGGAGGATCTCGGTGCCGCCCGCGACGCAGTGGCCCTCGACGGCGGCGATCACGGGTTTGCGGGGCCGGTGATGGCGGAGCATCGCCTTCCAGTGGAGGTCGGGATCGGCCTTGAGCCGCTCCCGGTGCTGCTCGCCCTCCATGCCCCTGCCCGCGAGCGCCTTGAGGTCCATCCCGGCGCAGAAGGAGCCGCCGGAGCCGGTGAGGACGACCGAGCGGACCTCGTCGTCCGCGTCGGCGGCGAGCCAGCCGTCGTACAGGCCGACGAGCATCGACAGTGAGAGCGCGTTCTTGGCCTCGGGCCGGTTGAGCGTGAGCACCAGTGTGGCGCCTTCGCGCCGCACGGTGAGGTGTTCCGTGCCACTCATCGCTTCCTCCCGTGGGGCAGGGCGAGAACAGGTTCCGTCTGCGGAACGAGAACAGGTTGCAGGAGGCGCGGAGCCAGTACAAGAGTTTTCTGACAGTCAGTCAGATTTCTTCTGCGCGAGCCCTTCACAGTCACGGCCCCCTTTGCTCTGATGACCGGCAACCGACGGATGGCAGCCACCCGCCAGGCGCGCCCGGGGTCAGGAGGAGCACGGTGGAGTACAACCTTGCCGACCTGTTCGAGTCGGTGGTCGACGTCGTCCCGGACCGGGCGGCGCTCGCGTACCTCGACATCCCCGGTACGGGCGCGGACCGGCGGCTCACCTACGCGGAGCTGGACGCGGCGGCGAACCGGATCGGCCACCATCTGCTGGACAGCGGGCTGCGACCCGGCGAGCACGTGGGCCTGCATCTGTACAACGGCGTCGAGTACCTCCAGACCGCGCTGGGCTGCCTCAAGGCGCGGCTCGTACCGGTGAACGTCAACTACCGGTATGTCGAGGAGGAGTTGGTCTACCTCTACCGCGACGCGGATCTGACGGGCCTGGTGTTCGACGCGGAGTTCAGCGGGCGCGTGGCGAAGGCCGTGCCGCGGACGGAGAAGCTGCGGCATCTGGTGCGGGTGGGGACCCCCGCGCCGGACGCGCCCGAGCTGCCCGCGACCGACTTCGCCGACGCGGAGGCCTCCGGGTCGGCCGGGCGGGGTTTCCCGGCCCGCTCGGGCGACGATCTGTTCATCATCTACACCGGCGGCACGACGGGCATGCCCAAGGGTGTGATGTGGCGTCAGGAGGACCTGTTCTTTTCGGGGTTGGGCGGCGGGGCACCGACCGGGGAGCCTGTGAAGGCACCGCAGGAGTTGGCCGAGCGGGTCGCGGCGGGCGGTGACGGGATCACCTTCTTCCCCACCGCGCCGCTGATGCACGGCACGTCGACGCTCACGGCGTTCATCGGGTTCAACTTCGGCCAACGGGTCGTCATCCACCGCAAGTTCGTGCCCGAGGAGGTGCTGCGGACGATCGAGCGGGAGCGGGTCACCAGTGTGTCGCTGGTGGGCGACGCGATGCTGCGTCCGCTGATCGACGCGCTGAACGGCCCGATGAAGGGCACGGACTGCTCGTCGCTGTTCAGCGTGTCGTCGTCCGGCGCGATCATGTCGGAGACGGTGCGGCGGCAGTTCCAGGCCCTGGTGCCGAACGTGATGCTGCTCAACAACTTCGGCTCGTCGGAGTCCGGCTTCAACGGCACGGCGACCGACGACTCGGGGGCGGGCGACGGCTTCAGGATCCGCGTCCACGCCCGTACCCAGGTGGTGGACCCGGCGACGTACGAGCCCGTCGAGGTCGGCGTGCCGGGCCGGGTCGCCCAGCGCGGCCATGTGCCCATCGGCTACTACAACGACCCGCGGAAAACCGCCGAGACCTTCTTCGAGAAGGACGGCGAGCGCTGGGTGCTCCTCGGCGACATGGCGACCGTCGACGAGGAGGGCGTGGTCACCGTCCTCGGCCGGGGTTCACAGTGCATCAACACCGGCGGCGAGAAGGTGTACCCGGAGGAGGTCGAGCAGGCGCTCAAGGCCCACCCCGATGTGTACGACGCGCTGGTCGCCGGGGTGCCGGACGCCCGCTGGGGCAACCATGTGGCGGCCGTGGTGCAGCTCCGCGAGGGCGCGGCCCGCCCGACCCTGGAGGACATCCAGACCCACTGCCGCACCCGCCTCGCCGGGTACAAGATCCCCCGCCAGCTCGTCCTCACCGACACCATCCAGCGCTCCCCCAGCGGCAAGGCGGACTACCGATGGGCCCGGTCGGTGGCGGTGTCGGCGGACGGGTGAGAGCCCCCGGATTCTCGGCGCGGGGCCGTCCCGGCTACTTCGAGGGGCTGTCGGCCGGCTCCGGCCACGGCCCCTCGACGGCGGGACCGCAGTCGTCCGGCAGGTGTGCGACGACGAGCGCGGCGGCCTCCTCCGGGGTGGCCGTCTCGCCGAGGACGTCGGCGGACCGGGCGGCGTACACCAGGTAGCCGGTGAAGCCGGTGGCTATGTAGGGCAGGTCGCTGCGCCAGGGGAAGTCGGTGTTGCGTTGGAAGAACAGGGCGCCGTGGCTGGGGAACGGGTACAGCTGGCGGAGTCTCGGCTCGGCGAACGCCGCCTCGATCACCTCGGGACAGCCCCGGCGCGCCTCGGGGTGCCCCTCCCGCAGCATGCGCCAGGTCCGCTCCACCACCGACTCGTCACCGGCGAGGAAGGTCGTGACACGGCGCACGAACCACTCCGGGTCGTCGAGCCAGGGGAAGTGCCCGGCGCCCGGCTGGATCGAGTACTCCCCCTCGGGGAAGAGGCCGGCCGCCTGCCGCACGAGCCCCGGGGTCGGGCCGGTGTCGAGCGCGCCGCCGAGGTAGAGGACGGGGGCGGTCAGTTCGGTGAGGGCGGCTCGGGTGGCCTCGGGGTCGTACGCGCCGGCGGAGCCGTAGGCATCGGCGGCGGCGTCGTTGGTCTGCGTCACCTCGGCGGCCATGTGGGCCTCGGCGGCGGCGTCCCAGCGGCCGTAGAAGAACGGCATCATCTCGTCGTCGAAGGGGCCGCGTCCGGTCCAGGCGGCCTCGAAGTGTGGGTACGCGTCGGCGAACCAGGGCTCGTCCTCGCGGAGGCGGGCGGCCGCGAGCCGGTCCTCGACGGTCACGGGCAGGCCCAGCGCCCAGGGGGTGGCGGTGATCAGGGCCAGTCGGGAGACCCGGTGCGGGTGGCGGGCCGCGTACAGAATGGCGAGGTTGCCGCCGGCCGAGTGGGCGAGGACGTCCATGCGGTCCAGGCCCAGGTGCGCGCGCAGGGCCTCCACGTCGTCCACCTGCCGGTCGCACCGGTACGTCGCCGGGTCGGCCGGAACCGCCGAGTCGCCCGTGCCGCGCAGGTCCAGCAGGATCAGGCGACGGTTGGCGGCGAGTCCGCCCAGGTCGCCCAGGTAGGCGGAGGCGCGCATGGGGCCGCCGGGGAGGACGATCAGCGGATCGCCCTCGCCCCGCACGTGGTAGGCGAGTTCGGTTCCGTCGGGTGCGGTGAGGCGTGGCATGGAGCCGATCTTGCTGGCTGGGGCCGTGCGACGCAACGGAGTTCGAGGGGAACGGCGCGGGAGCGGGGCTCAGGGTCGCGCGTACCGGTCCCTCAGTTCCCGCTTGAGGATCTTCCCGCTCGCGTTGCGCGGCAGTTCGTCCACGAAGAGCACCTTCTTCGGTGCCTTGAAGTGCGGGAGCTTCTCCCGTGCGTGGGCGACGAGTTCGGCCTCCGTGACGTCGCCACGGGGGACGACGACCGCGGTGACGGCCTCGATCCAGTGGTCGTCGGGCAGTCCGACGACGGCGACCTCGGCGACCTGGTCATGGGTGTAGAGGGCGTCCTCGACCTGACGGGAGGCGATGAGGACGCCGCCGGAGTTGATGACGTCCTTGACGCGGTCGACGATGGTGAAGAACCCGTCGGCGTCGCGGACCGCGAGGTCACCGGAGTGGAACCAGCCGTCGCGGAACGCGGCGGCGGTCTCCTCGGGCTTGTCCCAGTAGCCCTCGCACAGCTGCGGGGACTGGTAGACGATCTCACCGGGGGTGCCGTCGGGCACGTCCGCGCCCTTGTCGTCGACGACCCTGGCCTCGACGAACATGACGGGGCGCCCGCAGGAATCCATGCGGCCCTTGTGCTCGTAGGGGCCGAGGACCATGGCGAGGGGGCCGATCTCGCTCTGGCCGAAGCAGTTGTGGAAGGCGAGCTTCGGCAGGCGTTCCTTGAGGCGCTCCAGGACGGGCACCGGCATGATGGACGCCCCGTAGTACGCCTTGCGCAGGCCGCTGAGGTCGCGGGTGTCGAAGTCGGGACGGTTCGACAGCGCGATCCACACGGTGGGCGGGGCGAAGAGGCTGTCGGCGTCGCCCGACTCGACGAGGTCGAGGATCCGGTCGCCGTCGGGCGTGTCGAGGATGGTGTTGGTGGCGCCGACGGCGAGGTAGGGCACCAGGAAGACGTGCATCTGCGCGGAGTGGTACAGCGGCAGGGAGTGCACCGGCCGGTCACCGGCGGAGAGGTCGAGGGCGGTGATGGCGCTGAGGTACTCGTGGACCAGCGCGCGGTGCGTCATCATCGCGCCCTTGGGCAGGGCGGTGGTGCCGGAGGTGTAGAGCAGCTGGACGAGGTCCTCGGCCTTCGGCTCCTCGCCGTCGTACGGCTCGGTGGCGGCGAGCCGGGCGAGCAGTGAGTCGTCCGCGTCGCGCAGCGGGAGCGTGCGGGTCGCGTCGGGGAGGTTCCCGGCGAGGTCCGGGTCGGTGAGGACGAGGGTGCTGCCGGACTGGTCGAGGAGGTACGCCAGGTCGTCGCCGGTGAGGTGCTGGTTGACCGGGACATGGACGAGGCCGGCGCGGGCGGAGGCCAGGAACGCGATCAGATAGGCGTCCGAGTTGTGGCCGTAGGCGGCGACCCGGTCGCCCGGCCCCAGTCCGGTGTCGCGCAGGGCGCGGGCGGCGCGGGAGACGGCGTCGTCCAGTTCGGCGTACGTCCAGGAGCGTTCGCCGTAGCGGATCGCGACACGGGCCGGGGTCCGCCGGGCACTGCGCCGCAGCACCCCGTCGACCGTCACATTGCGTCCAGCCGTCATGATCCGCCCCTTCGTCCACCGGTTCCCGGCGTGATCCTCGTTCGGCCGCGCGAGCGGGGTCAAGCGTGCCGCGCACATGGCCGGAATCCGGTCCGCACGGCGTGAAACGGCTCAACTCCGCTCCCTGGTACAAGAGTCAACCAGGGTGAAGATCAACGCACACCTGGACTACGTACGAACGCACTGTCAGGCTCAACCGTTTCTTCCCCCCATGACGCCGGGAGGCCCCCATGCGCACCCGTCTGAGACAGCTCGTCGTCTCGGCCGTCGCTCTGCTCACCGCCTCGGCCGCCTTACCCTCGGCCACCGCCGCTGACGGCGACCGCGGCGGTCACCATCCCTCCCACGGCGGGCTGTCCGCCGTGATCCGCTACACCGAGTACGGCATTCCGCACATCGTCGCCGAGGACTACGCGGACCTCGGCTTCGGCACCGGCTGGGCGCAGGCCGCCGACCAGGTGTGCGTACTGGCCGACGGGTTCGTGACCGTGCGCGGCGAGCGGTCGCGCCACTTCGGGCCGGACACCGCGCCCGACTTCTCGCTCTCCTCGGCGACGAGGAACCTCACGAGTGACCTGTACTTCCGGGGCGTCCGGGACACCCGCTCCGTGAAGCGGCTGCTGGAGCGGCCCGCGCCGGTCGGCCCGAGCCGTGAGGTGAAGGAGCTGATGCGCGGCTGGGCGGCCGGCTACAACGCCTGGCTGAGGAAGAACCGGATCACCGACCCCGCGTGCAGGGGCGCCGCCTGGGTGCGGCCGGTGACCACGCTCGACGTGTTCTCCCGCGCGTACGCCCTGGCCGTCCTCGGCGGCGAGGGGCGGTTCGTGGACGCCATCGCCACCGCCCAGCCGCCCGCCCCCGGAGCGGCGCCGAAGGCCGTGGCGCCGGACGGGAAGGCCGCCGCGCGGGCCGCGAGCGAGCTGTTCTCCAGCGGCGACGCCGACATGGGCTCCAACGCGGTCGCCTTCCGCGGCGACACCACGGCGAACGGGCGCGGTCTGCTGCTGGGCAACCCGCACTACCCGTGGGCCGGGGGCCGCCGCTTCTGGCAGGCGCAGCAGACGATCCCCGGCGAGCTGAACGTCTCCGGCGGTTCGCTGCTCGGCTCGCCGATCACCCAGATCGGGTTCAACGCGAAGGTGGCGTGGAGCCACACGGTCGCGACCGGCACCCCGATGAACCTGCACCAGCTGACCCTGGATCCGGCCGACCCGACGACGTACCTGGTCGACGGCAAGGCGGAACGGATGACGAAGCGGAGCGTCACCGTCGCCGTGAAGGAAGGCCGGCCGGTCACCCGCACCCAGTGGTGGACCCGGTACGGGCCCGTCGTCACCTCACTGGGCAGTGACCTCTCGCTGCCATGGACGGCCGGCACGGCGTACGCGCTGGCCGACCCGAACACGGCGAACCTGCGGTTCGCCGACACCTCCCTCGGCTTCGCCAAGGCACGTGGTACGGCCGACGTCCTGAAGGCCCTCGGCCGACACCAGGGGCTGCCCTGGGTGAACACCGTGGCCGCGGACTCCGCCGGGCACACCCTGTTCACCCAGTCCCAGGTGCTGCCCCGGATCACCGACGAGCTGGCGGCGCGCTGCTCCACGCCGCTGGGCCGGGCCACGTACCCGGCGGCCGGTGTCGCCGTCCTCGACGGCTCGCGCGGCGACTGTGCGCCCGGCAGCGATCCCGACGCCCTCCAGCCGGGGGTCTTCGGGCCGGCGAAGATGCCGACGCTCAAGGACGCCCCGTACGCGGAGAACTCCAACGACAGCGCGTGGCTGGCCAACGCGGACCGGCCGCTCACCGGCTACGAGCGGGTCTTCGGCAACCTCGGCACCCAGCGGTCGATGCGCACGCGCGGCGCGGTCGAGGACGTGGCGGCGATGGCCGGCAAGGGCGGGCTGACCGTACGGGACCTGCAGAAGCAGCAGTTCGCGAACCGGGTGCCCGCGGCCGATCTGGCCGCCGACGACGCGGCGCGGGCATGTGCCGCGCTGCCGGGCGGCACGGCGACGGGCAGTGACGGCACGGCCGTCGACGTGTCCGAGGCCTGCCGGGTCCTCGCGGCGTGGGACCGGACCGTGGACACCTCCAGCCGGGGCGCGCTGCTCTACGACCGGTTCTGGCGCAAGCTGACCCGGGCCGTGCCGAACGCGCAGCTGTGGAAGGTGCCGTTCTCGGCGGCCGACCCGGTGCGGACGCCGCACACGCTGAACACGGCCGTGCCCGGCTTCGCCACGGCGCTCGCGGACACGGTGACGGAGCTTCGGGCGGCGGGCGTCGCCCTGGACGCGAAGCTCGGGGACCACCAGTTCGTCGTCCGTGGGGACCGGCGCATCCCGGTGCACGGCGGCACGGAGTCGCTGGGCGTCTGGAACAAGATCGAGGCGCCCTGGAACGCCGCTGCCGGCGGTTATGCCGAGGTGTCGTCGGGTTCCAGCCACATCCAGGCGGTCGGCTGGGACGGCAGCCGCTGCCCGGTGGCCCGCACGCTCCTGACGTACTCGCAGTCCTCCAACCCGAACTCACCCCATCACCTCGACCAGACCCGGCTGTTCTCGGCCGAGAAGTGGGTGACGTCGCGGTTCTGCGAGAAGGACATCCGGTCGTCGCCGAAGCTCAAGGTGGTGCGCGTGAGCCAATGATCCGGGGAGGTGTGGTGCCGTCCCCCTGCGGGACGGCACCATGCCGTTGGCATATAACCCCTTCCCCGTAGGAGGCGATCCGGTGGCGCAGGACTCGTTACGCCCGGAGACCGACGCTCTCGCCAAGATCGACACGACGGTGCCGCACTCGGCCCGGATCTGGAACTACTGGCTCGGCGGCAAGGACAACTACCCCGTCGACCATGAGGCGGGCGACGCGTTCCGCGCGGTGTTCCCCGGCATCACCGACCTCGCCCGTGACTCCCGCGCCTTCCTCGGCCGGGCGGTGCGCTTCCTCGCCGGTGAGGCGGGCGTGCGCCAGTTCCTCGACATCGGAACGGGGTTGCCGACGGCGGACAACACCCATCAGATCGCCCAGCGGGTGGCGCCCGAGGCGCGGATCGTCTACGTCGACAACGACCCGCTGGTCCTGACGCACGCACGGGCCCTGCTCACCAGCACACCCGAGGGCACGACCGACTACGTGGACGCCGACCTCCACGACCCCGCGACCGTGCTGCGCGAGGCGGCGCGGACGCTCGACCTGACCCGGCCGGTCGCGCTGACGATGATGCAGGTCTCCGGGCACATCGCGGACTACGACCGGGCCCGCGCCATCATCGGCACCCTGTTGGACGCCCTGCCCTCCGGCAGCTGGTTCGCCTTCAACGACAGTGTCGACACGCACAAGGCCAACGCCGAGGCCACCCGGCAGTACAACGAGAGCGGCGCGGTCCCGTACTTCCTGCGCGGCCCGGAGGAACTCGCCGGGTTCTTCGACGGGTTGGAGCTGCTGGAGCCGGGGGTCGTCCCGCTGAACGACTGGCGCCCCGATCCGGGGAAGGGCCCCGGCGGGTCCGGTGAGGTGATCGCGCTGGGTGGGGTGGCGCGCAAGCCGTGACGCTCACACGGTCCGCTGCCGCCCCTCCCAGTACGGTTCGCGCAGCCGCCGCTTGTAGAGCTTGCCGTTGGGGTCGCGGGGCATCGCGTCGGTGAAGTCCACGGTCTTCGGCCGCTTGTACCCGGCGAGTTCGCGGGCGCAGTGGGCGAGGATCTCCTCGGCGAGCGCGGGCCCGGCGGTGAAGCCGGGGGCCGGTTCGACGACGGCCTTCACCTCCTCGCCCCAGTCGTCGTGCGGGATGCCGAAGGCGGCGGCGTCGGCGACGGCCGGGTGGGTGAGGAGGGCGGCCTCGATCTCGGCGGGGTAGATGTTGACGCCGCCGGAGATGATGAGGTCGATCTTGCGGTCGCGAAGGAAGAGATAGCCGTCCTCGTCGAGGAGACCGAGGTCGCCGACGGTGAAGAAGTCACCGATGCGGTTCTTGCGCGTCTTGCCCTCGTCCTTGTGGTACGAGAATCCGCCGGTGCTCATCTTCATGTACACGGTGCCGAGTTCACCCGGGGGCAGCCGGTTGCCGTCGTCGTCGAAGATCGCGAGTTCGCTGATGGGCCAGGCCTTGCCGACGGTGCCGGGCTTCTTCAGCCAGTCCTCGGCGGTGGCGAACGCTCCCCCACCCTCGCTGGCCGCGTAGTACTCCTCGACGCTGTGCCCCCACCACTCGATCATGGCCCGCTTCACATGGTCCGGGCAGGGGGCGGCGCCATGGATGGCGTGCCGCATGGACGACACGTCGTAGCGGGCGCGCACCTCCCCGGGGAGCGCGAGGAGCCGGTGGAACTGGGTGGGGACCATGTGGGTGTGGGTGCAGCGGTGGGTGTCGATGGCGCGGAGCATGCCCTCGGGGGTCCACTTGTCCATCACCACCAGCCGGTGCCCGATGTGCAGGGACGCGCCCGCGAACTGCAGGACGGCCGTGTGGTAGAGCGGCGAGCACACCAGGTGGACGTTGCCGTCGAACGGCCTGATGCCGAAGATGCCGAGGAAACCGCCGAGGTACGACTCCTCGGGGAGTTTGCCGGGCAGGGGGCGGCGGATGCCGCGCGGGCGGCCCGTGGTGCCCGAGGTGTAGTTCATCACCCAGCCGAGGGTGCGGCCCTCGGGCGGTGACTCCGGTCGCCCGTAGAGGAGTTCGGGGTACGGGCGGAATCCGTCCACCTCACCGACCGCGTACCGGTGGCTGCCGGGGAGGCCGGCCTCGTCGGCGGCGTGGCGCGCGGCCCCGGCGAACCGTTCGTGGGCGATGAGCACCTTGGCGCCCGAGTCGGAGACGATCCAGGCGATCTCGGGGCCCACGAGGTGGTGGTTGACGGGGACGAGGTAGAAGCCGGCCTGGCTGGCGGCGAGGTAGGCGGTGAGGAACTCGACGCCGTTGGGCAGGACGACGGCGAAGGCGTCGCCGCGTTCGAGACCGGCCGCGCGCAGTCCGTGCACCAGCCGGTTGGCGGCGCCGTGCAGACGTCCGGCGGTCCATTCCTCGCCGTCGGGGGCAACGAGCACGGGGCGGTCGGGGTCGGCGGTCGCCTGGGCCCAGAACCCCTGCGGGGCCTGCGCCTGCGCGGCGTGCTGCTGAAGGGCTTGGCTCACTGTTCCTCGCTCCTTCCGGCGATCCGGTTGACGCGGTCCACGGCCCGCTCGAAGCCTCGGGTGAGGTCGTCGAAGACGGCCTGGACGCTGCGCTCGCTGGTCATGCGGCCGACGATCTGCCCGACCGGGGTGCCGAGGAGCGGCTCCACCTCGTACTTCTGGATGCGGGAGACCGCGTCGGCGACGAGCAGTCCTTGCAGGGGCATGGGGAGGGCGCCGGGGCCCTGCGGGTCGTCCCAGGCGTCGGTCCATTCGGTGCGGAGCTGGCGTGCGGGTTTGCCGGTGAGGGCGCGGGAGCGGACGGTGTCGCCGGAGCCGGCGGCGAGGAGCTTCTCGATCAGGCGCGGCGAGGGCAGTTCGGCCTCGGTGGTGGTGAGCCACAGCGACCCCAGCCACACGCCCTGCGCGCCGAGCGCGAACGCGGCGGCGATCTGCTGCCCGCTGCCGATGCCGCCGGCCGCGAGCACGGGCAACGGGGCGACGGCGTCCACGACTTCGGGGGTGAGCACCATGGAGGCGATCTCACCGGTGTGGCCGCCGGCCTCGTAGCCCTGGGCGACGACGATGTCGATTCCGGCGTCGGCGTGCTTGCGGGCGTGGCGGGCGCTGCCGGCGAGCGCGGCGACCAGTACGTCCTGCTCGTGGGCGCGGTCGATGACGTCGGCGGGCGGGGAGCCGAGGGCGTTGGCGAGCAGTCGGATCGGGTAGTCGAAGGCGACGTCCAGCTGGGTGCGGGCGACCTCTTCCATCCAGCCGGTGATGCGCCAGCCGGAGGCCTCGCCCTCGGCGAGTTCCGGGACGCCGTACTGGGCGAGGGTGTCCTTGACGAACTGACGGTGCCCTTCGGGGATCATCGCCTCGACGTCCGCCTCGGTGACGCCCTCCACCTTCTTGGCCGGCATGACGACGTCCAGCCCGTAAGGCTTGCCGTCGACGTGGGCCTCGATCCAGTCGAGGTCGCGCTTGAGGTCGTCGGGGGCCGTGTAGCGGACCGCGCCGAGCACACCGAAACCGCCGGCCCGGCTGATGGCTGCGGCGACGGCGGGGAACGGCGTGAAGCCGAAGACGGCGTACTCGACTCCGAGTTTTCTGCTCAGCTCCGTCTGCATGGTGCGCAGGATGCCGCAGTCCTCCGGACGAGGGAAGAGCTTTTCTGATGCACCGTCAGTTTTTTGTGCGGCGCCGGCGTGCGAGGGCCGCCCAGGGGGTGAGGTGCGGGATGACGGGCGGGTGCTGGTCTGTGGGGGCTGGTCGCGCGGTTCCCCGCGCCCCTTGGGTCGGCTGCCGTCACGGGCAGGCGTAAGTGAAGCGCTTCGTGGTCTTGTGGTCGGTGGGGGTGAGGATGTGGAGGTCGACCCGGGCCGTCTGGCGGCCCTTGCCCTCGAAGGTCCACAGGAGGTGGAGCCGGGCCCTGGTCTGGCCCCGGACCATCACCTCGCGCAGGACGCCCGATTCGGTGCCGTCACTCCGGGTCCAGCGGTAGGTGAGGGTGCCGGGGCGGCCGTCGGTGGTGACCAGGCCGACGATGTCCACCGTCTTGTCGCAGCCCAGCACCGCCGGCCGGGCCTTGACCGCCACCGTGCGCACCTCGACGGAGGGGCCGAGACGCTGCCAGGCGAGGAAGGCGATGACGCAGAGCAGCACGAACGCGGGCAGCGCGTGGCGGCGCAGGCGGCGTCGGCGCGGGGGCGCGGGGAGCGGCGGCATCGTCGGCAGCGTCCGGTGGGTGCGCTGCGCGACGGTGGCCGTCACACCGGGGCCGAAACGGAGCACGGTGCCGTCGGTGCGGTCCGGCTGCGGCAGCGGCGCCTCCGCACCGGACGGGCCGACCAGCGTGGTGTCCGGCCTCACGAGGGTCGTGTCCGGCTTGACGAGGGTCACGTCCGGTTCGGCCGGTGTCAGGTCCGGTTCGGCCCGCGTGCTGCCGGGCTCGACGAAGGTGCCGTCCGGGCCGAAGGCGACCGGGGCCGCCCCGGCAGGGGTGGCGTCCCGCGGTTCCGGCGTGCTGGTGTCGGGCTCGATCAGCGTCGTGTCCGGGTCGGGCCGCTGGATCCACTGGCTGCCGAGGACGGTGGCGCTGTAGTCGGGGTCGTCGTAGCCGGACGGGTCGTGCGGGGCGGCGCGGCCGGCGGTGTCGAGCACCTGGGTGTACTCGCCGTCCTGGCCCTCGGCGGACGCGGGGTCGCGGTCGTACGGTGCGGTCATCTGATCTCACACTGCCTGGTCAGGAGTTGCTGCGAGGCACCGCCGTCGGCGGAGGCCGGAGTGGTCGTGGCCCGCACCGCCCAGTAGCAGCCCTTGCCCTGGAAGGTGTGAACGACGGTGAGGGTGTACGTGCTGGCTCCGCTGCGCTGGAACGTCTGGGCGGCGCCGTCCGGGGCGAGCTGCCGGATCTCGCCCGACAGCCACGAGACGGTGAGGGAGAACGGCCCGGTGCCGTCCGTGGTGACCTGGATCGTCGCCGTGGCGGTGGTCAGGCCCGTCTGCCGGAAACCCGTCACCGTGATGTCCTTGACGGCGGGCGCGCTCGGGGCGCTGGGGGACGCGCTCGTCGGTGTCGCCTCGGTGGTGGTCTCCGTCGGCGGTGTCGTCTCCGTCGGCGGAGCGGTGGTGGTGTCGGACGGGGACGGATCCCCCGTGTCGGTGCTCTCCGATGCCGATGCCGAGGCCGATGCCGACGGGCTGGTGGACTCGCTGGGGGTCGTCGACGCCGAGGACGAGGGGGTCCCGGTCGGATCGGCGGTCCCCGACGACCCGGCGCCGGGCTCGAAGCTGGTGGTGGCCAGGGCCTGCGCCGCCTCCTGCGGGGTCACCGGCGTGTGCTGCACGCCGTAGGTGAGGAACGCGCCCAGGAGCAGCGCGGCGCCGGACACCGCGAGGCCCGGCCGGCCGGGGCGCCACGAGCGGGCCCAGTCGCGGCGCGGTCCCTGGCTCAGGACGGTGCGGGCGGTGTCGGTGGTGGTCTCCGGGGTGCTGCGGGCCGAGGGCAGCAGCAGGGCCAGCAGCGCCACCAGCGCGGCGAGCCGGCCACGGCCGCGTTCCTCCCAGTCGGGCCCGTAGGCGGCACCGGCGACCGCCTCCAGGTCGGCGACGAACTCCTCGGCGTGCGACGGGCGGTCCCCCGGGTTCTTGGCGAGACCGCGCCGGACGAGGTCCCGCACCGGCTCGGGGACCTCCTCGGCGGGGACGGGCGCGTCGACGTGCTGGAGCGCGAGGGCGGCGAGATTGTCGCCCGCGTAGGGCTTGTGGCCGGTCAGGCACTCGAAGAACGTGGCCGTGGCCGCGTACACGTCGGCGGCCGGCGAGGCGGGCGCGCCGGTCCACTGCTCCGGCGCCATGTAGGAGGGAGTGCCGGCCGCACCGGCCTTGGTGCCGGCGTCCGCTGCGATCCCGAAGTCGACGAGCTTGGACGCCCCGTCCGGTACGACCATGACGTTCTCGGGCTTGTAGTCGCGGTGGACGACTCCGACGCGGTGCGCGTCGGCGAGACCGAGCAGCGAGCCCTTCAGGATCACGAGGGCGGCCTCCGCGTCGAGGGGGCCCTCCCTGGTGAGCAGGGTCCGCAACGAGACTCCGTCCACCAGCTCCATCACGATGGCGGCGCCGTCGGTGCTCTCGACGTACTCGTACAGCTCGGCGACGTACGGGCTCTCCAGGCCGGCGAGGAGCCGGGCCTCGGCGCGGAAGTCGCGTACGAAGCCGGGCCGGTCACGCAGTGACTCGCTGAGGTACTTCATCGCGACCGGGACACCGGTCTCCTCGTGCACGGCGAGGACGACCCGCCCGCTCGCCCCCGCCCCGAGCTCCAGTGACTCGGTGTACCCGGGCACCGCCCATGTGTTCATTCCAGCCCCCCAAGGCCGCCGTGCCGCCGGAACCCCCACGCCCCGGAGTAGGACCACGCGTCCTGAGACACATATTCGGCCACTTCGGTTGCGGTCCGACACCCACGGTCCAGCCCGTGGACTTTCGCCGCGGGTGCAACCGAACCGGGGGCTCGCCAGGAACGGATTACATCCGGACACGGCGCGATGGTGGAGGCCCTCGGTGAAAGAAGCGGTGCGTATCGGCAGGCATCCCTCGGCGGAGCCCGACCTCCAGGAACTGGTGGGCCTGGTGGCCCTGGGGGACGAGGAGGCGTTCGCCCGGCTCTATGACTCCGTGGCGAGTCCCGTCCTCGGCGTCGTGGTCTCGGTGCTGCGGGACCGGGCGCAGTCGGAGGAGGTGGCGCAGGAGGTCCTGGTGGAGGTGTGGCGGACCGCGCCCCGCTACCGGTCCGACCGGGGCACGGCCATCAACTGGATCCTCACACTGGCCCACCGGCGGGCGGTGGACCGGGTGCGCTCGGTGGACGCCGCGGCCGCCCGTGACCACAAGGCGGCGCTGCTGGCGCGGCTGCCCGAGTACGACGAGGTGGCGGAGCACGTCGAGGCGCGGCTGGAGCGCGAGCAGGTCCGGCGCTGTCTGCGCACGCTGACCGAGGTCCAGCACCAGGCCGTCACCCTGGCGTACTACCGGGGCCTCACCCACCGTGAGGTGGCCGAGGCGCTCGCGGTGCCGCTGGGAACCGTCAAGACCAGGCTGCGCGACGGCCTCATCCGGCTGCGCGACTGCCTGGGGGTGACCGCATGAGGACCGTCGACCCGCACCGTCTGACCGGGGCCTACGCGCTGCACGCCCTGTCCCCGGAGGAGACCGTGCGGTTCGAGCGTCACCTCGCGGGCTGCGACGCCTGCGCGCAGGAGACGGCCGAGCTGTCGGCGACGGCGGCCCGGCTGGGACTCGCCGTCGCCACGGCGACCACGCCGGGCATGCGGGACCAGGTGCTGCGCCGGATCACCACCGTGCGGCAGGAGACACCCGGCGGGCCGGGGCAGGGACGCCGTGGTCGGGCGGGACCGCGGGCCCGGCCGGTCTCCCGCTGGGCCCTGGCCGCCTGCCTCGCGGCGGCCTCGGCTCTGGGCGGGACGGCCGTGTGGCAGCACGAGCGGGCGGAGGACGCCCGCGCTGAGGCGCGGAGTGCCGCGCGGACGGCGAACGAGATCGCCGCCGTGCTGGCCGCGCCGGACGCCAAGGTGCGGGCGGCCCAGCTGGCCGGCGGCGCGTACGGTGCCGTCGTCGTCTCCCGCGACCAGGACCGGGCCGTGTTCGTCACCTCGGGGATGACGCGCCCGCCGGGCGGCAAGGTCTATCAGCTCTGGTTCGACGACCGTGGCGGCATGCGGTCGGCCGGTCTGATGGACCCGGGCCGCGCCGACCAGACCGTGCTGATGCGCGGCGCGGTCGACGGCGCGTCCGGGATGGGCATCACCCTGGAACCCGAGGGTGGCTCCGACCACCCCACCTCCGCCCCGCTCGCCCAGGTGCCGTTCCCCGTCTGACCGGGGACGGCTGACCACCCGCGCACACGTAGAGGAGGCCCGCTCCCAACATGGGGAGTACGACGGGCCTCCTCTACGTGTGCG
>NZ_LIRK01000409.1 GCF_001419765.1 Streptomyces torulosus | reverse complement strand
CTTCTGCTGGTTGCCGCCGGACAGAGTGGCGATGCCGGCCTCGCTGTCGCGGGGCCGGACGGCGAACCGGTCGATCAGGGCGACGGCGACGGCGCGTTCCCGGCGGGGCCGGATCCAGCGTGGCGCCGTCTCGCCCGCCGCGCCCGGGTTGGCCAGCAGGTTCTCCCGCACGGTCAGCTCGGTGAGGCAGCCCTCCCGCTGTCGGTCGCCGGGCACGAAGGCGACCCCGAGGGCGACCGCCTCCGGGACCGTACGAGGGTGGTACGGCCTGCCTGCCAGCAGGGCGCGTCCGCCGAGGAGTGGCCGGGCGCCCGCGAGGGCCCGGCCGAGGTCCATGTGTCCGGCGCCGGAGAGCCCGACCAGGCCCACCGCCTCCCCCGCCCTCAGGTCCAGGTCGACCGGTCCGGCTCCGGCGGTCCGTACGCCGTCGAGCAGCAGGACGGGCGGGCCGTCGGCGCGGGCCGGAACCGGACGGCGGCCGACGGGTTTCTCGCCGGTGATGTCGCGGACGAGGCTGCCGGGGGTGTGGCCCGCCAGGGGGCCGTGGCGGACGAGGTGGCCGTCGCGCAGGACGGCGAAGGTGTCGGCGACCTCGTACACCTCGTCCAGGCGGTGGCTGACGTAGAGGATGCCGTGGCCGCGGTCGCGCAGGGTGTGCAGGACGCGGAAGAGCCGGGCGCAGTCGGCGGCGGGGAGGCGGGCGGTCGGCTCGTCGAGCACGATGAGCTTCGCCCGTGCGGCGAGGGCGCGGGCGACGGCGACGAGGGAGCGTTCGGCGGGGGCGAGCCGGGACACGGTCGTGTCGGGGTCGAGATGGCCGGCGACGCTCCGCAGGGCCTCGGTGCAGCGCTCCCGGGTCCGGCTCCAGGAGATCAGCCCCGCGCGGCGGGCGTACCCGGTGCTCAGGGCGATGTTCTCGGCGACCGTCATCCACTCCACCAGGCCGAGGTCCTGGTGGATGAAGGACATCCGGTGGGCGGCGGCGTGGCCGCCGAGGGGGTGTCCGTCGACCTTGATCCGTCCGGCGTCGGCCTGGTGGACGCCGGCGAGGATCTTGATGAGGGTGGACTTCCCGGCCCCGTTGGGTCCGAGGAGGGCGAGGACGCTGCCTGCGTGGACGTCGAGGTCGACCCCGGCCAGCGCGAGGGTCCCGCCGAACCGTTTGGTGAGCCCGCGGATGCGGACCAGCGGTTCCGCCCCGTCGGCGGGGACCTCCTGCGCAGAGGTGTCGTGAACATCGTGCACGGACAGCTCCGGGGGTCGGCCTGGCGAGCCCTTCATGACTCGCGTCAGCGATAGTAACCGTACGTATCACACCAATTCTGGCATTTCGGCGCGGTCGAGGGGGCCGGTGCCGATGGCTCAGACGCCGTCGAGGTCGCAGGCGGCCCAGATGACCTTGCCCTCCGGCGTGTAGCGCGTCCCCCAGCTCTGCGCCAGCTGGGCGACGAGGAACAGACCGCGGCCGCCTTCGTCGGTGCTGGCCGCCCGGCGCAGGTGCGGGGCGGTGTTGCTGGTGTCGGAGACCTCGCAGATCAGGCAGCGGTCGCGCAGCAGCCGGACCCGGATGGGACCGCTGCCGTGGATGATGGCGTTGGTGACCAGCTCGCTGAGCATCAGCTCCGCGGCGAAGGCCGCCTCGTCGAGTCCCCACTCGGCCAGCGTGCGCATGGCGGAGGCGCGGACCTCGCTGACGCGGGCCGGGTCGGCGGGCAGCTCCCAGGTGGCGATGCGACCGGGGTCGAAGGCGTGGGTGCGGGCCACGACCACGGCGATGTCGTCGGCCGGATGGGCCGGTGCCACGGTGTCGAGGACCGCCCGGCAGGTCTCCTCCGGGGTGCGCTCGGCCTGCGCGAGGGCGGTGCTCAGCTGGTCGAGGACCACGTCGACGTCGCGGGTACGGTCCTCGATGAGCCCGTCGGTGTAGAGGACCAGTTCACTGCCCTCGGGCAGGTGGACCTCGACGGCCTCGAAGGGCAGGCCGCCCAGGCCCAGCGGCGGCCCGGCGGGCAGGTCGGGGAACGAGACCGTGCCGTCGGGGCGGACCAGCGCGGGCGGCGGGTGGCCGGCGCGGGCCATGCTGCACTGCTGCGTGGTCGGGTCGTAGACGGCGTACAGGCAGGTCGCGCCGATGATGCCGGCACCGTGGGAGGCGGGGTCCTCGCGGTCCAGCCGGTTCACGAGGTTGTCGAGGTGGGTGAGGACCTCGTCGGGCGGGAAGTCGAGTTCGGCGAAGCTGCGGGCGGCCGTGCGCAGCCGGCCCATGGTGGCGGCGGAGAACATGCCGTGGCCGACGACGTCGCCCACGAGGAGGCCGATGCGGGCGCCGGAGAGCGGGATGACGTCGTACCAGTCGCCGCCGACGTCGGACTCGGCGGGCAGATAGCGGTGGGCGACCTCGACGGCGTCCTGTTCGGGCACGCCGTGCGGGAGGAGGCTGCGCTGGAGGGCCAGGACCATGGTGCGTTCGCGGGTGTAGCGCCGGGCGTTGTCGAGGGACAGGGCGGCCCGGTGGGCGAGTTCCTGGGCGAGCCCCCGGTCGTCGTCGTCGAAGGGCGCGGAGTCGTGGGCGCGGTAGAAGGTGGCGACGCCGAGGGCGACGCCACGTGCCACCAGGGGCACCGCGATGAGGGAGCGAACGTGGCGCAGCAGCCGGTCGGTGTGCTCGGGGTCCTGCGCGAGCCAGTCGGCGGCGGTCGTCAGGTCGGGCTCCAGCATCGCTTCCCCGGAGGCCAGACAGCACAGCTGGGGTGCGGTCGGACCGTATTCGACCTGTTTGCCCACGGGCTTGAAGGGCGGCTCGTCGCTGACGCCGTGGACCACCGTGCGCCGCAGGTCGGCGCGGGGGTCCGTGGCCTCCTCGCCCCGCAGGACGGGTTCGGCCAGGTCGACGATGACGTGGTCGGCCAGCCGCGGGACGATCGTCTCGGCGAGTTCCTGGGCGGTACGGCGCACGTCGAGGGTGGTGCCGATGCGG
>NZ_LIRK01000408.1 GCF_001419765.1 Streptomyces torulosus | reverse complement strand
CGGCCGGGTCGGTGACGGTCTCGGTGTCCGTGGCGCGGACGGCGCCGGAGGTGCACAGCACCAGCCGGGTCGCGGCGAGGGCGCTGTCGGTGGTCCACCGCTGGAGCAGGGCGAGGGCCCGGTGGACGGCGTCGCGGGCGGCGGCGGCCGTCGGCTCGGCGGGCGGCAGCGGCACGACCACCACGTCGGGCAGGGGGTCCGCGCCGGTCAGGGCGTCGAGGTCCGTGTGGTGTCCGACGCCCTCGGTGGTCGCCGCCCAGGGCGCGGCGAGGGCGTACGCGGCGGCGTCGCCGAGGACCGCGATCCGGGCCGGGAGTGTCTCCTCGGAGCCGCCGGAGGGCGGGTCGAGGGGGGTCCACTCCATGTGGAGGAGCCATTCGGGGCGGATGCGCGTGGTCTCGAACCCGGCGGTGGACGCGGCCCGCATGTGCAGGGCGGCGACGGAGGCGACGGGGCGCCCGGAGGGGTCGGTGAGGTCCACCGCCACCCGGTCCTCGGCCTCGTCGCGGACGTGCACGCGCAGCGAGGTCGCCGTCTGGGCGTGGCCGGTGACGCCCCGCCAGGCGAAGGGCAGCAGGGGCCCGCCGGTCGCGGGCGCCGAGGGGCGGAAGGCCAGGGAGTGCATGGCGGCGTCGAGGAGGGCGGGGTGGACGGTGAAGCCGTCGGCGTTCCCGTCGTCGTCGGCGCCCCGCTCGGCGGTGTCGGGCAGGGCGACATGGGCGTGCAGTGCGCCGTCCGCCTGCCAGAGTTCGGTCAGGCCCTGGAAGAGGGGGCCGTAGTCGAGGCCGGCCGCGGCGGTCGTGGCGTAGAAGTCGTCCAGTGGGACGGGGCGTGCGCCGGGCGGCGGCCAGGCGGTGGTCCCGGCCGCCGGCGTTCCGGCCGGGGCGGGGGCGAGCACACCGGAGGCATGGCGGGTCCAACGGTCGTCGGAGGCCGTCTCCGGCCGGGCGTGGAGGGTGAAGGGGCGCCGCCCGTCGTCGTCGGCGCTGTCGACGGTGAGGTGGAGGGCGACTCCGCCCCGGTCGGGCAGCGACAGGGGGGCGTGGATGACGAGTTCGTCGAGCGTGTCGCACCCGACGTGGCCGCCGGCGTGCAGGGCGAGGTCCACGAGGGCGGTGCCGGGCAGCACCGGGACACCGCCGAGCGCGTGCTCGACGAGCCAGGGCTGTTCGACGCGGTCGAGCCGGCCGGTGAGGAGCAGCCCGCCGCTGCCGGGCAGTTCGGTGACGGCGCCGAGCAGCGGGTGCCCGGCCGTGGTCAGGCCGACGGCGGAGGCGTCCCGGCCGCCCGCGCCGGAGCCGAGCACGCGCAGCCAGTAGCGGTGGTGCTGGAAGGCGTAGGTGGGCAGCGGGACGGTGCGGGCGCCGCTGCCCGCGTAGTACGCCCGCCAGTCGACGGGGGTGCCGTGGACGGCCAGGCGGGTGAGGGCGGTGGTCAGGGCGTCGGCCTCCCCGCGGCCCGCGTCGCGGAGGGTGGCGAGGCAGGTCACGGTGTCCTCGGTGTGTTCGACGGCGGTCGCCGCCGCCATGGCGGTCAGGGCGCCGCCGGGACCCGCTTCCAGGAAGGTGCGCACGCCCCTGTCGAGGAGGGTGCGCACGCCGTCGGCGAAGCGGACGGTGTTGCGGACCTGGCGCACCCAGTAGCCGGGGGCGCGCAGATCGCCGGCGACGGCGGGGGCCCCGGTGAGGTTGGAGATGACGGGCAGGGTCGGCTCGTGGAACTCGACCCCGGCCAGGGTGGCGGCGAAGTCGGCGAGCATGGGCTCCATGAGCGGGGAGTGGAAGGCGTGGCTGACGGTGAGCATCCGGGTGCGGTGGCCGCGTCCGACGAACTCGGCCGCCACGTCGAGGACGGCGTTCTCGGGCCCGGAGACGACGACGGAGGCGGGACCGTTGACGGCGGCGATGCCGATCCGGCGGTCGCGGTGGGCGGCGAGCACGGCGACGACCGTGGTCTCGTCGGCCTCGACCGCGAGCATCGAACCGCCGGCGGGCAGCGCCTGCATGAGCCGGCTGCGGGCGGCGACCACGCGGCACGCGTCGGCCAGTGACCAGACTCCCGCGACGTGGGCGGCGACGAGTTCACCGACGGAGTGGCCGATGAGCACGTCAGGGCGGAGGCCCCAGCTCTCCAGGAGGCGGTAGAGCGCGGTCTCCACGGCGAACAGGGCCGGTTGGGTGTACACGGTCCGGTCCAGGTCGGCCCGCCGTTCGGGGTCGTCCGCGAAGACGACGTCCCGCAGCGGACGGTCGAGCAGCGGGTCGAAGGCGGCGCAGATCTCGTCGAACGCGGCGGCGAAGACGGGGTGACGCTCGTACAGGTCGCGGCCCATGCCCGGGCGTTGGGATCCCTGGCCGGGGAAGACCACCGCGAGCGGGGTCTCCCGTGCGGTGCCCCGGACGACGTCGGAGGCCGTGTCCTCGCCGTCGGCGAGGGCCCGGAGCCCGGCGAGGAGGGCGGCCGGGGTGTCGGCGATCACGGCCGCGCGGTGGGTGAGGGCGCCGCGGGTGGTGGCGAGGGAGCAGGCGACGTCGAGGGGCGTGACCTCGTTCTGCGAACCCAGGTGGGCGAGGAGCCGTGCGGCCTGGGCGCGCAGGGCTGCCTCGGTGTGACCGGACACCAGCCAGGGCACCACGCCCGCGGGTCGGGACTCGGACGGCGCCGGCTCGCCCGCGACCGACGGCTCGGGGGCGTTCGCCGGCTCAGGGGCGAGCGCCGGGTCCGCTTCCTCGGCGGTGGGGCGAGGGCCGGCCGGGGTGTCGCCGGGGTCTTCCGCCGGCGCGTGCTCCGGGGCCTGTTCCAGGATGAGGTGGGCGTTGGTGCCGCTGATACCGAAGGACGAGACGGCGGCGCGGCGGGGGCGGCCGGTCTCGGGCCAGGGCCGGTTGTCGGTGAGGAGGCGTACGGTGCCGGGGGACCAGTCGACCTGCCGGGTCGGCTCGTCCACGTGGAGGGTGCGCGGCAGGGTCCCGGCCCGCAAAGCCATGATCGTCTTGATGACGCCAGCGACGCCCGCCGCGTACTGGGTGTGCCCGATGTTCGACTTGACGGAGCCGAGCCACAGCGGCCGTTCGGCGTCCCGGTCCCGGCCGTAGGTCGCGAGCAGGGCCTGGGCCTCGATGGGGTCGCCGAGGCGGGTGCCGGTGCCGTGGGCCTCGACGGCGTCCACGTCGGACGGAGTGAGTCCCGCACCGTCCAACGCGGCGCGGATGACGCGCTGCTGGGAGGGGCCGTTGGGGGCGGTCAGGCCGTTGGAGGCGCCGTCCTGGTTCACCGCCGAGCCGCGGACCAGGCCGAGGACGCGGTGCCCGTTACGGCGCGCGTCCGACAGGCGTTCCAGGACGACGATGCCGACGCCCTCGCCCCAGCCGGTGCCGTCGGCGGCGTCGGCGAACGCCTTGCAGCGGCCGTCGGCGGCGAGGCCGCCCTGGTTGGCGAACTCGGCGAACGCCCCCGGCGTGGCCATGACGGTGACGCCCCCGGCGAGGGCGAGGTCGCACTCCCCCGCGCGCAGCGCCTGCCCGGCGAGGTGGAGGGCGACGAGGGAGGAGGAGCAGGCGGTGTCGACGGTGACGGCGGGGCCCTCCAGGCCGAGCACATAGGAGACCCGGCCCGACATGACGCTGCCGGACGAGCTGGTCAGCGCGTAACCGCCGGCGAGGGAGGCGGAGTTCATCAGCAGGGCGCCGTACTCCTGCGGTGTGCCGCCGACGAACACGCCGGTGCGGCTGCCGCGCAGCGACAGCGGGTCGATGCCGGGCGCGTTCGATCGCCTCCCAGGAGGTCTCCAGGAGCAGCCGCTGCTGCGGGTCCATGGAGAGGGCCTCGCGCGGGGAGATGCCGAAGAACTCGGCGTCGAAGTCACCGGCGTCGTGGAGGAAGGCGCCCTGTCCGGCGAGGGCGGTGTCGCGTCCCGGGTCGTACAGCGACAGCGCCTCCCAGCCCCGGTCGGTCGGGAAGTCCCCCATCTCGTCGCGGCCTTCGGTGACGAGCGTCCACAGGTCCTCGGGGCCGCGGACGCCGCCGGGGTAGCGGCAGGCCATTCCGACGACGGCGAGCGGGTCGTCGTCCGTGGTCCGGCGTACAGCCGGTGCCGCGCCCGCAGCCTCGGTGCCGCCGAGGAGTTCGTCGCGCAGCCGTCCGGCGAGGGCGGTGGGGGTGGGGTGGTCGAAGACGAGAGTGGCGGGCAGCCGCAGTCCGGTGGCGGCGTTGAGCCGGTTGCGGAGTTCGGTGGCGGTCAGGGAGTCGAAGCCGAGGTCCTTGAACGGCCGGTGGGCGGCGACCTCCGCCGCGTCCGCGTGCCCGATGACGGCGGCGGCGCGGGAACGCACCAACTCCAGCAGGGTGGCGCGCTGTTCGGGTTCGCTGAGCGCGGCGAGGGTGTCGCGCAGCTGTCCGGCGGCCGTGCCGTCCCCTTCGGCGCGGTCGGCGCCGGGCCGGTCGCCGCTCAGGGCGCGGGCGGCCTCGGGGATCTCCTCGATGAGGGGGCGGCGCCGGGCGAGGGCGTAGACAGGGGCGAAGCGTTCCCAGTCCATGTCGCTGACGGTCAGCGTGGTCTCCGACTGCTCGACGGCCTCCCACAGGACGTCGATGGCGGTCTCCGGCCGCATGGGCCGTACGCCCATCCGTTCCAACTGGTCGGCGAGGGCCGGGAATCCCGACAGCATGCCCCCGTCGGCCCAGCCGCCCCAGGCGACGGAGGTGGCCGTCAGGCCGCGCGCCCGACGCTCGTGGGCGAGCCCGTCCAGATAGGCGTTGGCCGCCGCGTACGTACCGTTGCCCGCGCTTCCCCACACCGCGGCCCCCGACGAGAACAGCACGAACGCGTCCAGGTCCAGGCCCGCGGTCAACTCGTCGAGGTGACGGGCACCTTCCGCCTTCGCCGCCGTACCGTCCGCGAAGTCCCGGTCCTCGACGTCGAGCACCGGGCCGTAGGAGGTGGAGCTGGCGGTGTGGAGGACCGCGGTGAGGGGGGTCTCCTCGGGGATGCCCGCCAGTACGGCCGCCAGGGCGTCGCGGTCGGCCACGTCGCACGCCGCGAACGTCACCTGCGCGCCCAGCGCCCGCAGTTCCTCGGCGAGCGCCCCGGTGCCCGGCGCCTCGGGGCCCCGCCGGCTGAGCAGCAGGAGGTGTTCGGCGCCCTCGGCCGCCAGCCGACGGGCCAGATGGGCGGCGATGCCACCGGTGCCGCCCGTGATCAGCACCGTGCCGCGCGGTTTCCACGGCCGGACGGGGCCCCGGTCGGTGAGCGGGGCGCGGACCAGCCGCCGCGCGTAGACCGCGGACCCACGGATCGCGAGCTGGTCCTCGGGCCCCGCCGAGCCCGCGAGGAGGGCGGCCAGTACCTCCGCCGTGCTCTCGCTCCACACTCGGGGCAGGTCGACGAGGCCGCCCCACCAGTCCGGGTGCTCGAGCCCCAGCACCTGTCCGAGCCCCCACAGTTGCGCCGCCGTCCCGCGCACCGCGTCGCTCGTCGCGACGGCCGCCCCGCCGCGCGTCAGCCACCACAGCGGTGCCCGCACCCCGGCGGCGTCCAGCTCCCGTGCCAGGGCGAGGGCGTCGGCAGCCGAGTCGAGAAGCGACACGACCCCTTGGTAGGCGCCGTCGAGCCCGGCGACGGGCACATCGGACACCTCCAGCTCGGCTCCGGCCGTCCGCAGCGCCTCGGCGACCTCGCCTCCGTCACCGCCGGGGGCGACCAGCAGCCAGCGGCCCGCCAGGAGGGCGGCGGCGGTCGGGATGACCCGCCGCCAGGCCACCCGGTAGCGCCAGCCGTCCACGACCCGCCCGGTGGAGGCACCGGTCGCGACGGGCGTGTCGGTCCAGTAGCGCCGGTGCTGGAAGGCGTAGGTGGGCAGGTCGACGGTTCGGGCCCCGGTCCCGGCGAAGCAGTCCCGCCAGTCGACGGGCGCCCCGTGCACGTACGCCTCCGCCAGTGACAGCAGCAGCCGTTCCCTACCGCCGTCGTCGCGGCGCAGGGTCCCGGTGACGGCCACCTCGCGTCCGGCCGCCTCCGCCGTCTCCTGCACGGCACCCGTCAGTACGGCGTGCGGGCTCATCTCGACGAACAGCCCGTGTCCCTGCTCCAGCAGCGCCCGCGTCGTCTCCTCGAACCGCACCGGCTGCCGCAGATTGCGGAACCAGTACGCACCGTCCAGCCCGGCCGTGTCGAAGCGGCCACCTGTCACGCACGAGTGGAACGCCACCTTCGAGGACACCGGCGCCACGGGCGCCAGCACCTCCGCCAACTCGTCCCGGATGTCCTCCACATGAGCCGAGTGCGAGGCGTAGTCGACGGCGATGCGCCGGGCGCGGGCGCCGCGCGCCTCCGCCTCCGCGATCACCTCGTCCAACCCCTCGGGCGTACCCGCCACAACGACGGAGGACGGGCCGTTGACCGCGGCCACCTCCACCCGGCCGTCCGCCAGCGGCGTCAAAGCGCGCACCTCGTCGACGGGCAACTGCACCGACGCCATACCACCCTTGCCCGACAACGCCAGGATCGCCTTGGAGCG
>NZ_LIRK01000407.1 GCF_001419765.1 Streptomyces torulosus | reverse complement strand
ACGGACGGCCCGGCGGGTGTCCCCGCGGTGGTCAGCAGTCGTAGTCGATCAGGTCGAAGGACGCGTAGTGGTCGGCGGTGTAGTAGTCCTCCTGGTGCTGCTGCCCGGTGACGATGCGACGGGCGCCGCGGGTGGAGGAGCCGGGTGTCTTCACCGTGTACTCGTGGTAGTAGCCGCTGGACCGCGAGGGCAGGACGCGCTCCCGGTTCTGGAAGACGCTGCCGTCCTGCGTGTAGGGGAACGGGCCTCCCCGCTCGATGAGGTTCAGCGTGGTGTACGCCTGCGACGGCAGACGGCTGTGGCAGATGCTGCCGACCGCGGCGGACGAGGTGTCCGCGGCGTTGGCCGTGACGGTGCTGCCGCCCACCAGAAGGGCGGACAGCAGGGCGGCAGTGGCGCCGAGACGCGTGGCGCGCGCTGTGCGTGGGGGGAATCTCATGGCCTCATGATGACGCGCGTAGACGATGGCATGTCAATGACAAGTCCAAGGATTCGGCGGGCACGTCCGTGAAGTTCTCCGGGAGTTAACCGGAGTTCACGGACAGCCTGTCCTCCTTCACATACGACGCCCCGTCAGGCGTCCTCGGGCAGAGCGAAACTGCCGTAGGAGGGGCGCCCCTCCCGCTCGTAGGTCTGGATCGAGACGCCCTTGCCGGTGATCCGGCCTCCCGCGTGCCGGAAGGCCGTCGGCACGGCTCCCTCCCGGAACAGCCGGAGGCCGGAGCCGAGCGCCACCGGGAAGGTCAGCAGGTGCAGGGTGTCGAGCAGGCCGAGGTCGATCAGGGAACCGACCAGCGCCCCGCTGCCGTGCACCTGGAGTTCGCCCTCGGTGCGCTCCTTGAGGGCGGTGACCTGGTCGGCGAGGTCGCCGCCGAGGACCGTGGTACCGGACCACTCAGGGTCGGTGAGGGTCGTGGAGGCGACGTACTTCGGCAGCGTGTTCAGCTTGCCGGCGACGGGGTCGGCCGGGTCGGTCACCTTCGGCCAGTACGAGGCGAAGATGTCGTACGTCCGGCGGCCGAGGAGGAACGCGCCGACCCTGCCGAAACTCTCCTCGACGAACTTCCCGAAGTCGTCGTCGGCGTACGGAAAGCTCCAGCCGCCGTGCTCGAAGCCACCGCGGGTGTCCTCCTCGGGGCCGCCGGGGGCCTGGTAGACGCCGTCGAGGGTGACGAAGACGGTCGAGACGAGCTTGCCCATGGCGATCGCCTGCTTCCTGGTGCGGGATCTGTTGTCATCACCTCAGACCCCGCGGGCGCCCGCAACTCATCGGTGCGGCCGGGACGGGTGCTGTCAGGCGCCCAGTTCCTGGAAGCGTGCCGCCAGCCTCGTCCTGCCCTCGTCCGTCAGGGAGCCGTGGAGGCGCAGGCGGGAGATGCCGCCGTCCGGGTAGATGTCGATGCGGGCGTGGGTGGCCACCGCGGGCTCGGGGAGGACGAAGCGGTGGTCGGTGTCGGGCTGGAGGCGGGTGCGCGGGAGGATCTCCGTCCAGGCGCCGTCCTCGCCGTCCCGGACCGAGACACTGGCCCAGCCCGCCGCGTTGCCCTTCAGACAGGCCGTGTCGATCTCCAGGGCCCGGATCTCGGACTGCGCGGCCAGGCGGTAGCGGATCCAGTCGTTGCCCTGGTCACGGCGGCGACGGGTCTCCCAGCACTCGTGCATGACCCGGGCGCGGCCGGGCTGGATGGTGTTGGTGGCCGGCGAGTAGAAGAGGTTGGAGGCGTCCTCCGCCCGGCCGCCGTTCTCCAGGGCGACCACGTCGAAGGTGCCGAGGACGTCCAGCCACGTGGGGTCCGGGACGACCTCGCCGTACACCCGCAGACGGGCGATGCCGCCGTCGGGGTGCTGGTTGACGCGCAGGTGGGTGAAGCGCTGTTCGACGGAGACGGCGAAGCCGTTCGCCGCGTGGCCGCCGACGGGGGTGCGCGGTACGAGGGTCGTCCACTTCACGTCGGAGGCGAGGAGGTCCTCGGGCGAGGGGGTGCCCGGCACCGAGGTGGCCTCGACCGAGACCGCCTGCGGGTAGTTGCCGCGGAAGTGGGCGGTGTCCACGACGATGCCCCGGACGACGCCGGGCGCGCCCAGGCGGACCAGCGCCCAGTCGTGGTCCTCGGCGGTCGGCCAGGGGTGGTCGGCCGAGGCGCCCCGGCGGCGACGGGTCTCCCAGCCGTCCATGATCTTGCCCTTGTGCCCGAAGTGCTCCGGGTCGAACTCGGCCCGCTCCGGCAGCAGCAGGTTCTCCCGCTGTGCGAAGAACTCGTCGTTGGCGGCGATGACACCGGCGCCGAGCCGGCGGTCGGCGAGGTCGGCGTAGTGGGTGAAGGGGAGGTCGGCGGTGCGGTAGTCCGCGTACGGGTCACCGCCGCCGTACGGGTTCGCGTCGCCGGTGAAGTTCACGATCGCCGTCACGTTGATCAGGTCTGCCTCTCGGGTGTGGGCCGCTGCGGGTGCGGGAGGGGATCAGGGGGTGCGGGTGAGGAGCCGTCCCTTCGGCGCGGTGAACTCGCCGTCGGCGACGATGCGTTCGCCGCGCAGCCAGGTGGACCTGACGACGCCGTACAGCGTCCTGCCCGCGTACGCCGTCACCCGGTTGCGGTGCTGGAGGGCCGCCGGGTCGACGGTGAACGTCTCGTCCGGGGCGAGCACGGCGAAGTCGGCGTCGCGGCCCGCTTCGATGGCGCCCTTGTGGTCGAGGCCGACGAGGGCGGCCGTGCGGGTCGACATCCAGCGGACCACGTCCTCCAGGGTGTGGCCGCGTCCGCGGGCCTCCGTCCAGACCGCGGCGAGGCTCAGCTGGAGGCCCGAGATGCCACCCCAGGCGGTGGCGAAGTCGTCGGTCTTCAGATCGGCCGTGGACGGGGAGTGGTCGGTGACCACGCAGTCGATCGTGCCGTCGGCGAGCGCCCGCCACAGCAGGTCCTGGTTGGCGGACTCGCGGATCGGCGGGCAGCACTTGAACTCGCTCGCCCCGTCCGGGACCTCCTCGGCGGTCAGGGTGAGGTAGTGCGGGCACGTCTCCACGGTGATCCGTACGCCGTCGGCCTTGGCGGCGGCGATCAGCGGCAGCGCGTCGCTGGAGGACAGGTGCAGGACGTGTACGCGGGCGTCGAGCCGTCGGGCCTGGTCGATGAGGGCCGCGATGGCGCTGTCCTCGGCGTCGCGCGGGCGGGAGGCGAGGAAGTCGGCGTACCGGGGGCCGCCGCGCTGGGGGGCGGTGTCGAGGTGGGACGGGTCCTCGGCGTGCACGATGAGCAGCCCGCCGAAGCCGGCGATCTCGGCCAGGGAGCGGGCGAGCCGCTCCTGGTCGAGGTGCGGGAACTCGTCGACGCCGGACGGGGACAGGAACGCCTTGAAGCCGAAGACGCCGGCGTCGTGCAGCGGGCGCAGGTCCTTGACGTTGCCGGGCAGCGCGCCGCCCCAGAAGCCGACGTCGATGTGCGCCTTGTCGGCGGCGACCTCCTGCTTCGTACGGAGGTGGTCGACGGTCGTGGTCGGCGGCAGGGAGTTGAGGGGCATGTCGACGAGGGTGGTGATGCCGCCGGCGGCCGCGGCCCGTGTCGCGGTCCAGAAGCCCTCCCAGTGGGTACGGCCCGGATCGTTGACGTGCACATGGGTGTCGACCAGGCCCGGCAGCAGGACGTCGTCGCCGAGATCCTCCAGGCGGGCGCCGGGGGGCAGGTCGGCGTCGTACGGGAGGACGGCCGTGATGCGGCCGTCCGCGACCGCGACCGCGGCGGGGCGCGATCCCTCGGGCGTGATGACCCGCGTCGAGCGCAGCACCAGTTCAGCGTCGGACACCCGGACCCCTCTCGTCCTGCCGTCGTTTCTCTTCCGCGTCCGCCGGATTTACTTCCACGTAACGGAATTCAACGTTCTGTTGAAGGAGTCTTCACTCCAGGTCGGGCCCCGTCAAGAGCCCCCTCCCCCACTCTGCACCTCACCCCACCACTATGGACATTTTCACAACTCGGAATGAGAATTCCGCCAGGCAGAACATAGTGACGCGCAAGCGGGCAGTCAACGAACTGCCCGGTAGGCTGCGACTTCGCCCGCCTTCGTGAAAGGACCCGCGCCGTGCCGACGTCCAGCGCCAGCACCACCGACTCCACCAAGTCGTCCTCGTCCAGCGGCGGCGTCCAGTCCCTCGAGCGCGCCTTCGACCTGCT
>NZ_LIRK01000406.1 GCF_001419765.1 Streptomyces torulosus | reverse complement strand
CCGCCGACGGCCCCGAGGGCCCCGTCCGGCTCGACATCGCCGTCCAGGCCGAACCCGAACTCCGCATCGTCGGCGAGCGGTTGACCTCCGGCGGGCTGACCCTCCTGGAGACCGCGCTGGTCGACCCGAGCCGCCCCGTCGTCCAAGCCGCCTGGCACACCGCGGGCGCGTCCCCCGTCACCCGCGGCCCCCTGCCCGACGACCGCCTCGGCACCGCCCTGCTTCCCCTGCGCGTCGCCGGCAAGACCGACGGTCAGCGCCGGGTCCTCGCCGCCGCCGAACAGATGGTGGTCGCCCTCCGCTCGGTCTTCGCCTGCGACCCCCGCCCCCGCCGTATGCGCGCCGCCGTACCGCTCGGCTCCGGCCGCCTCCTGCGCGGCTGCGACAACCTCGCCGACGTGCTGTGGCGCACGCGCACGGAGTGCGGTCGACGCCACGCGCAACTCGTCGCGGCGGTCCGGGACGGCTGCGTGGGACCGGTCGCCGACCTCCTCGCCGAACCCGCTCCGGGAGGGAACGGCCAGGGGGACGCACCCAGGGCCGCCCACGGACTCGGCCACGGAGTCAGCCATGGAGTCGGTCACGGACGGGGGCGCGGACCCGGTCATGGGAACGGACCCGGTCATGGGACCGGGGCAGCTCACGGGACCGGGGCAGGTCACGGGTGCGGGGCCGGTCCCGGCCTGGTGCGGGCGGTGCTCGACCGCGGTGACGGCGTACGGACACCCCTCGCCCTCCTCGGCGACGGCGAGCTGCGGTATCTCGCCCTGGCCCTGGTGCTGTTCACCGGCCCCGGCGTACTGGAGGTCGACCCGGTCGCCGAGGTCCCGGCGGCGCTCCAGACCCTGACCGTCCTGGCCGACGGCCTCGACCGCTGCCTCGACCCTCGCCAGCGCGCCCAACTCCTCTGCGTGGCGGCCCGCATGGGCGAACGCGGCCACATCCGGCTGGTGGGCGCGGTGAGCGACGCGTCCTGGGCCGCCGTGGTCCCCGGGGCGACGGTGGTACACCTGGACCGTGAAAGATCCTGAAGCCCCGGACGGACTCGACGTCCCCACACTCCAGCGCCGCCTCGCCGACTTCGCGGCCGCCCGGAACTGGGCGCCGTACCACACCCCGAAGAACCTGGTCTCCGCCCTCAGCGTCGAGGCATCCGAACTCGTCGAGATCTTCCAGTGGTTGACGCCCGAGGAGTCGGTCCGGGTGATGTCGGACCCCGACACCGCCCACCGGGTCACCGACGAAGTCGCCGACGTCCTCGCCTACTTGCTCCAGTTGTGCGAGGTGCTGGACATCGATCCGCTGGCCGCACTGGACGCGAAGATCGACCGCAACGAACGGAGGTTCCCGGCGCCGGAAGGCCCGTGAAGCCGGGCAGCACCACCCGTATGTCACTCTACGTAGTCGAAATGCGGTGCTCTGCCGACTTGTTATCCACAGATTTCAGGCTTCCTCTGGCTTTCTGTCTCAGTCGCCCTCACTGTGGGTAATGAAGAGACAAGAGGTCGGGCGGGACGTGTGAGAGCGCGTCGGGACAGTCGGGAGCAGCGCATGGACGCGGTGCGGCTCATCTTGGCGAGCAGGCGCGCTCTGGCGGGCAGCGTCGAGGAACCTCAACTGATGGCGGAGGCATGGCAGGCGTACGCCCTCGCGCAGGCGATCGGCAGCCGCCTGGCCGTCTCCGGACCACCCGAACTGCGCGGTGAGGCACTGGGGTTGACCGAGCTGGCCGGCAGCGGCTGCGGCATACTCGGCGCCCCTCCGCTCGGGGTGGGCGATTTACGCGCCGCCCAGCTCACCGAGTTGGGCGACGCCCATGACTCCCTCACCCGCCTCGGCGGCCTCCTGGGCGAGGTCGGTATCGCCCTGGTCGGCCTCGCCAGCGCCGCCGACGAGGAGTCGACGTACTGGCAGTGCATGGAGGCGATCGACGCCGCCGACGAGGCCCGCGACAGAGTCCTCGAAATGCTCCGCCGTCTGGCGGTGCGGGACCAGGTCCTCGCGGAACGGGACGCGGCAGCCAGCTGAACCGCTTCCGGGCCGGGGGAGGGGAGAAGGGCGGACAGTGCGGTTCCCCGCGCCCCGACGAGGACCGGCCCCGCCCCGCGGGGATGTGTCCTCGGGGCCATGTCCTCAGGCCGTGTGCTCGGGGATGCGGGGAACCGCGCGAGAAGCGACGACGGCGTCGCCCCGCCCCCCGCCGGGCGACAGCGTCGCCCCGCCCTCGCCGCACAACCGGGTGCACCCGTGTCGGACGGCGGGGTGGTCGGACGGCGAGGGCGGTCGGGTGCCGGGGCCAGTCGGGCGTCGTGGGGTCGATCAGACGGAGTCCGCGCCCTCCGCCGGGGCGGGACGCGGCGCCGACAGATCGGCGTCGAGCTGGGACAGGTCCGCGTTCAGGGCAGCCATCAACTCCTCCATCTGCTGGAGCAGACCCTTGGGCTGCGCAGGCACGGCGGCCTGCTCCGGCACGGCTTCCTGGGACATGTGACGGCCTCCTCGGCCCTCGCCCCCCGAGGGGGCACGTGTGCGAGCGCCCCGGCAGCGACCGCCGGCGACGGGTGCCGGGCGGTCCGGCTCCTCCCGAGCAACGAGCACCGTTGCCGCCGGTCACTGGCGCCGCTCGTCCCGTGCACGGGATTGACGCATTTTCACCCGACAGGGCACCACGATCGGGGCCAGGACCGGTGGAGTTGACCGACGTCCGAGCGTGCAGGATGGAGGGCATGGATCTTCGCATCTTCACCGAGCCCCAGCAGGGGGCGACCTACGACACGCTGCTCACCGTCGCCAAGGCCACGGAGGACCTCGGCTTCGACGCCTTCTTCCGCTCGGACCACTACCTCCGCATGGGCTCCGTGGACGGCCTGCCCGGCCCCACCGACGCCTGGATCACCCTGGCCGGCCTCGCGCGGGAGACCAAGCGCATCCGGCTCGGCACCCTGATGACCGCAGGAACCTTCCGCCTGCCCGGTGTGCTCGCCATCCAGGTCGCCCAGGTCGACCAGATGTCCGGCGGCCGCGTCGAACTCGGCCTGGGCGCGGGCTGGTTCGAGGAGGAGCACAAGGCGTACGGCATCCCCTTCCCGAAGGAGAAGTTCGCGCGCCTGGAGGAGCAGCTGGCCATCGTCACGGGGCTGTGGGCCACCGAGGTCGGCAAGACCTTCTCGTACGAGGGCACCCACTACCAGCTGACCGACTCGCCCGCCCTGCCCAAGCCCGCGCAGGCCAAGGTACCCGTCCTGATCGGCGGGCACGGCGCGAGCCGCACCCCGCGCCTCGCCGCGCGCTACGCCGACGAGTTCAACATGCCGTTCGGCTCGCTGGAGGACAGCGAGCGGCAGTTCGGGCGGGTCCGCGCGGCAGCGGA
>NZ_LIRK01000405.1 GCF_001419765.1 Streptomyces torulosus | reverse complement strand
GAGACCCTGACGCCGAGCGCGCGGGCCACGTCGACCACGGTGGCCTTGGCCGGGCCATGGCGGCGCAGGACCTCCTCGGTCGCTTCGAGGATGCGCTCGGCGGTCAGGGTCTCGGTGCTGGGCGTCATATCCGGAACCGTACCCGGAGCCGGATTCAGCGCTCGCTGTCGAGGTGTGCCATCTGGGCCGACGGGTAACGGTCACCCGCCGCCGCGCCGGCCGGGACGGCCTCCTCGATCGCCGCCAGGTCGGCCTGGTCGAGCCGCACCTCCAGCGCGCCCAGCGCCTCGGCCAGCCGGTCGCGGCGGCGGGCGCCCACGAGCGGCACGATGTCCTCGCCGCGTGAGAGGACCCAGGCGATCGCGATCTGCGCGACGGTCACGCCCTTCTGCTCGGCGATCTTCCGCAGCGCCTCGACCAGGTCCAGGTTGTGCCGGAGGTTGTCGCCCTGGAAGCGGGGCGAGAAGGAGCGGAAGTCCCCGGCCGCGAGCTGCCGGTCAGGGGTGAAGTGGCCGGAGATCAGACCGCGGGAGAGGACCCCGTACGCCGTGACGGCGATGCCCAGTGCGCGGGCGGTGGGGAGGATCTCGTCCTCGATGCCGCGCGAGATGAGGGAGTACTCGATCTGGAGGTCGGTGATGGGGGCGGTGGCGGCGGCTCGGCGGATCGTCTCCGCGCCGACCTCGCTGAGGCCGATGTGGCGGACGTACCCCTTCTCGACGAGTTCGGCGATCGCGCCGACCGTCTCCTCGATCGGGACGTCGGGGTCGACGCGGGCGATCCGGTAGACGTCGATGTGGTCCGTGCCGAGCCGCTGGAGCGAGTAGGCGGCGAAGTTCTTCACGGCCGCGGGCCGGCCGTCGTAGCCGGCCCAGCCGCCGTCCGGGTCGCGCAGCGCCCCGAACTTGACGCTGATCAGGGCCTGTTCCCGGTGCGCGGCCGGTGCGGTACGCAGCGCCTCGCCGATCAGCAGCTCGTTGTGGCCCATCCCGTAGAAGTCGCCGGTGTCGAGCAGGGTCACCCCCGCTTCGAGGGCCGCGTGGAGGGTGGCGATGGACTCGGCCCGATCGGCCCCGCCGTACAGCGCGGACATGCCCATGCAGCCGAGGCCGAGGGCGGAGACCTGGGGGCCGGTGGTTCCGAGGGTGCGGGTTCGTGTCGTCATGCCACCACCCTGACATGACAGCTGACAGATTTCAATATCTGTCAGCTGTCATCTGTCATTTGTCAGTCGCTGGTCAGCGCTCCCCGCTCGCCCGCGCCTCTCGCGCCTCTCGCGTCTGCCGGGCGGCGTCAGCCCTGCCGCAGCGGTATCGCCAGATCGATCACCTGCCTCGCCCTCGGGAAGCTCCCCAGTCCGCTCGCCCGCCCGGTCAGCAGGTCGACGCCGTACACCCGCGACCCGGTGACCGCGTACCCGGCGTTCACCCCGTTCCGCCCGTTGCCGTGGATGTCGAACCCGGCGGTCGGCGGCAGGTCGACGCCGAGCCTCCCGGTGGGCGCGAGGTTCCCCGCGTTGGCCGGGGACTGCACGGAGATCCGGTCCAGGGCGGTGTCGAGGTCGAACAACGTGGTGGCCGTGCCTGCGTCGAGGTCGTTGTTGGTGTACGCCGCCCCGGTCACCCCTGGGGCGGTCGCGCCGCCGATGGCGGGCGGGACCGGCGGGTTGGTGAGAGTGCCGTCGACGGCGGTCGTCCCGGCGGCCGGGGCGCCCTGCGGGTCGTCGAGGTTGTGGCGGAGGTTCTGCCCGGTGTCGCTGATCACCCGGAGCCGATCGGCGGCCGGGTTGAAGTCGACGCCGTACGTGCGGCCCCGGAGGGCCACCGAGAGCTGCGAGACCTTGGTGGCCCTGGCACCCGCCTCGCGCAGCGTGTAGACGCCGCCCTTGTCCCCGACGCCGTACAGCTTGTTGTTCTGGACGCGGTAGTCGATGCCGACGAGCCTGGTGTCGCCCTTGAGCCCGCGGACCTTGCCGAGCGGTACGGCGGCCCCGGGCCTGTCGACCCGGAAGACGACGAGCCGCTGGTCGGTGGTGAGCCCGACGGCCTTCAGCCCGCTCGGCACCCGAGCCCCGCCGACCGGGACACCGCCCTTGGCCTCGATACCGGTACCACCGCCGGAACCGGCAGCGTCACTCGCCGCCCCGGACGCCGCCGCCCCGGACATCGACGCCCTGGACGTCGCCCCGGACCCCGACGACGAAGGTCCGCCGAGCGCCCCAGATCCGACCGCGCCGACCGTGCCGATCGCGACGGCCATGGTGAGTACGCCGATGACTGTCTGCTTGCGCATGTACGCCCCCGTGGAAGATGCGCGGCCCGCCCCCTGCGGGCCTCATGACCTCTCCTTCGGAGCGGGGACGGATACGGATGGGTGCCGCGTACGGGAAATTTCCGGGAACCGGCGGAAGTCGCCCTGACGTTCCGTTGGACACGGTTCATCCCCTCTCCGACAATCGGACCATGCGAAGGGTCGGCGCGCGGTCACCGCGCCCCGGCATCGGCCGCGCGGCTCCCTGGAGGGCGCATGACGATCCGTATCGCCACGTTCAACGCCGAGAACCTCTTCCGCCGGCCGAAGGTGTTCGGCCTCCAGGACCCCGAGCGGCGCAAGGAGATCCTGGACGACTTCAACGAACTGGTCGCCCTCCTCGACAAGGACATCTACCAGGAGGCGGACAAGGAGCGGATCGCCGAACTGATCGTGAAGCACGGCGCCCACGACCCGGCCGGGGGCGGCGACCACCCGTTCCTCGTCAACCAGCCGCGGGGCGGCGCCAAGTTGTTCACGGTCGGACCGTCGGGCGGCTCCGGCATCCGCATCGTCGCCAAGGGCCGCTCGAAGTGGGCGGGTTGGGCTGAGATGACGCGCGGCGACCTCAGCTGGCAGGCCGTGGAGAACACCGCCCGGGTGATGGCGGAGGTCGACGCGGACATCCTCCTCACCGTCGAGGTGGAGGACCGCATCACCCTGGACCGCTTCAACTCCCAGGTCCTGGGCGGTGCGTTGGGCAACCGCCCGTACCCGTTCAACCTGCTGGTCGACGGCAACGACAACCGGGGCATCGACGTGGGCGTCCTCAGCCGGTTCCCGATCACGTCCGTGCGGTCGCACATCTTCGACCCGGGCGAGTCCGGGCAGCCGGTGTTCAGCCGGGACTGCCCCGAGTTCGAGATCGACGTCGCGGGCGAACCCCTGTGGATCCTCGGCAACCACTTCAAGAGCAAGGGCTTCGGCCGCGCCTCGGAGAACGACAGGCGCCGCAAGGCCCAGGCCCGGCGCGTCCGGGAGATCTACGAGGCGGCGCTGGGCCGTTCGCCCCGAGTCGTCGTCGCCGGGGACCTCAACGACTCCCTCGACAGCGCCCCCGTCAAGCTCCTCCTCGACGCGGGCCTGCGCGAGGCCATGACCCACGACAGCTACGAAGGGGTCCTGCCGGGCACCCACGGCACCGGCAAGCGTGACGAGCAGAAGCTCGACTACCTGCTGTTCTCCCCGGAGTTGTGGGACGCGGTGACCCATGTGGACGTGGAACGCCGGGGCATCTGGGCCCCCAGGACCTTCCCGTCCTTCACCACGGTCACCTCGAAGATCGACCAGGCCTCGGACCACGCGGCCCTGTTCGCGGATCTGGACCTCTGAGCCGGAGCCTCCGGGACGCCTCGAAAACAGACAGTTCCCCGGCCCACCCAAGGGGCGCGGGGAACTGCGCGGCCGGCCACGAACGAACCCGCGGCCGGCCGACCACACAGGCCGGGCAGACGCCGACCGAAAACGACCTAGCAGCCGATGAGGCGCCCCGCGAGGTACCCCTCGATCTGGTCCAGCGACACCCGCTCCTGCTTCATCGAGTCCCGCTCACGCACCGTCACCGCGTTGTCGTCGAGCGTGTCGAAGTCCACGGTCACGCAGTACGGCGTACCGATCTCGTCCTGACGGCGGTAGCGGCGCCCGATCGCACCCGCGTCGTCGAACTCGATGTTCCAGTGCTGCCGCAGCGCCTGCGCGAGCCCCTTGGCCTTCGGGGACAGCTCGGGGTTGCGGGACAGGGGCAGGACCGCGACCTTCACCGGGGCGATCCGGTGGTCGAGGCGGAGCACCGTCCGCTTCTCCAGCTTGCCCTTGGCGTTGGGCGCCTCGTCCTCGGTGTACGCGTCGAGCAGGAACGCCAGCATCGTGCGGCCGACACCGGCGGCGGGCTCGATGACGTAGGGGGTGTAGCGCTCGCCGGCCTCCTGGTCGAAGAAGAAGAGGTCCTGGCCGGAGGCCTTGGAGTGCGCGGTGAGGTCGTAGTCCGTGCGGTTGGCGACGCCCTCCAGCTCACCCCACTCGTTGCCGCCGAACTGGAAGCGGTACTCGATGTCGGCGGTGCGCTTGGAGTAGTGGGAGAGCTTCTCCTTCGGGTGCTCGTACCACCGCATGTTCTCCTCGCGCAGACCCAGGCCGGTGTACCAGTTCCACCGCTCCTGCATCCAGTACTCCTGCCACTTCTCGTCCTCGCCCGGCTTGACGAAGAACTCCATCTCCATCTGCTCGAACTCGCGGGTGCGGAAGATGAAGTTGCCGGGCGTGATCTCGTTGCGGAAGGACTTGCCCATCTGCGCGATGCCGAACGGCGGCTTCTTGCGCGACGTGGTCTGCACCTGGGCGAAGTTGGTGAAGATGCCCTGGGCGGTCTCGGGACGCAGGTACGCGATCGAGCCGGTGTCCTGGGTGGGGCCGAGGTGCGTGGAGAGCAGACCCGAGAACTGCTTGGGCTCGGTGAACTGGCCCTTGGTGCCGCAGTTCGGGCAGTTGATGTCCGCGAGGCCGTTCTCCGGCAGGCGGCCCTTCTTCGCCTCGAACGCCTCCTCCAGGTGGTCCGCGCGGAACCGCTTGTGGCAGGAGGTGCACTCGGTGAGCGGGTCGGAGAAGGTGGCGACGTGACCGGAGGCGACCCAGACCTCGGAGGCCAGGATGACGGACGAGTCGATACCGACCACGTCCTCGCGCGACGTCACCATGTAGCGCCACCACTGACGCTTGAGGTTCTCCTTGAGCTCGACACCCAGCGGTCCGTAGTCCCAGGCGGCACGCTGACCACCGTAGATCTCGCTGCACGGGAATACGAAGCCACGGCGCTTGCTCAGGCTGACGATGGTGTCGATCTTGTCGGCGGCCACGGTGCTCTCTTCATTACGACGACGGGCGACGAAGCGATGCGCTTCAGAGCGAATGCCTCAGGTTACCGGCGGAGGCTGCCCTCCAATCAAATCGGTTCGGGGCCAGAACGGACATAGGCCTTACCCAGGGCTTACCAACAGGCTTGTTGACAATCGTTTCCAGAAAAGCTGAAAATGACTGTCATGAACGTAGTACGACGACGACTCCTGATACCCGCGGCGGCGACCGCGGCCGCCGCCCTGAGCCTCACGACCCTTTCGGCCTGCTCCACCGACAGCGCCGCCGCGGGCAACACGGACAAGTTCGACGTCGTCGCGTCGTTCTACCCGATGGCCTTCCTCGCCGAACAGATCGGCGGGAAGTACGTGAACGTCACCAACCTCACCGAGCCCGGCCAGGAGCCCCACGACCTGGAGATCAGCGCGCGGCAGACCGCGCAGCTCCAGGAGTCGGACGCGGTCCTGTACCTCAAGGGCCTCCAGCCCGCCGTCGACGATGCCGTCGGCCAGTCGGAGATCAGGACGAAGATCGACGCCGCCTCGCTGACCTCCCTGGAGGAGCACGGCAACGAGGTCGGCGGGCACGCCGCCGAGCACGACGACCACGAGCACGAGGAACTGTCCGGCAAGGACCCCCACGTCTGGCTCGACCCGGTGAAGTACGCCGAGATCGCCAAGGGCGTCGGCGCCGCCTTCGAGAAGGCCGACCCGGACCACGCCTCCACCTACAAGACCAACACCGAGGCGCTCGTCGAGAAGCTCGGCGCGCTGAACGACCAGTACGAGAACGGCCTGAAGCACACGAAGACCAAGGTCTTCATCACCACCCACGCCGCCTTCGGCTACCTCGCCGAGCGCTACGGCCTCACCGAGGAGGCCATCTCCGGCCTCGACCCGGAGTCCGAGCCGAGCGGCGCCCGCGTCCGCGAACTGGAGAAGATGGCGAAGGCCGACGGCGTCACCACCGTCTTCTACGAGACACTGGTCAGCGACAAGACCGCGAAGACCATCGCCGCCGACGCCGGGCTGAAGACCGACGTCCTCGACCCGATCGAGGGCATCACCGAGAAGTCCCGCGGCAAGGACTACTTCTCGGTCCAGGAAGCCAATCTCAAGGCGCTCCAGACGGCCCTGGGAGCCAAGTGACCATTCGGAGGACGCAGGCATGACCGAGCCCGTCATCTCGCTGCGCGGGGTACGCGCCGAACTGGGCTCGCGCACGGTCCTGCGCGGCATCGACCTCACCGTGAACCGCGGTGAGGTCGTCGCCCTGCTCGGCGCCAACGGTTCCGGCAAGTCCACCGCCGTGCGCACCGTGATCGGCCAGGTGCCGGTCACCGACGGCGAGATCGAGCTGTTCGGCACCCCCCGGCGCCGCTTCCGCGACTGGCGGCGGCTCGGTTACGTACCGCAGCGCACCACCGCCGCGGGCGGTGTGCCCGCGACGGTGACGGAGGTCGTCGCCTCCGGCCGGCTCTCCCGCGCCCGCCTCGGCATCCTCCGCCGGGTGGATCACGAGGCGATCCGCCGGGCCATCGACCTCGTCGGCCTCGCCGACCGGGCCAAGGACTCGGTGAACGCCCTCTCCGGCGGCCAGCACCAGCGCGTCCTCATCGCCCGCGCCCTCGCCTCCGAACCCGAGCTGCTGATCATGGACGAGCCGATGGCGGGCGTCGACCTCGCCAGCCAGGAGGTCCTGGCGCGCACCCTGCGGGGCGAGGTCGCCCGCGGCACCACCGTGCTGCTCGTCCTGCACGAGCTCGGTCCGCTGGAGCCGCTGATCGACCGCGCGGTCGTCCTGCGCGACGGCTGCGTCCTGCACGACGGCCCGCCCCCGAAGGCGGTCGGCCAGCACGCGCTGCCCGGCCACGACCACGTACACCCGCACGCGGCGCCCGGCACCGAACCGGTCCGCACGGGTCTGCTGAGCTGAGAAGGCACCCATCATGGAATTCCTGAACTACGCCTTCATGCAGCGGGCCCTGCTCGCCGCCGTCCTCGTCGGCATCACCGCCCCCGCGATCGGCGTCTATCTCGTCCAGCGCCGCCAGGCCCTCATGGGCGACGGCATCGGCCATGTCGCGATGACCGGCGTCGGCCTCGGCTTCCTGCTGTCCTGGTCGCCGGTGTGGATGGCGACCCTGGTGTCCGTGCTGGGCGCGGTGCTGATGGAGCTGATCCGCTGGTACGGCAGGACACGCGGCGATATCGCCCTCGCCATGCTCTTCTACGGCGGCATGGCCGGTGGTGTGATGCTCATCAACCTCGCGCCCGGTGGCACCAACGCCAACCTGATGTCGTTCCTGTTCGGCTCGCTGTCGACCGTGTCGCAGGAGGACATCACCGCGATCTGCGTCCTCGCCGCGTTCGTGATCGTGATGACGCTGGCGCTGCGCCGGCAGCTGTTCGCGGTGAGCCAGGACGAGGAGTTCGCGCGGGTCACCGGTCTGCCGGTGCGGGCCCTGAACCTGCTCACGGCGGTCACGGCGGCGGTGACCGTGACGGTCGCCATGCGCGTCGTCGGCCTGCTGCTGGTCTCCGCCCTGATGGTGGTGCCGGTCGCGGCCGCGCAGCAGCTCACCCGCAGCTTCGCGGCGACGTTCGCGCTCGCCGTGGCCCTCGGGGTGACCGTGACGATCGGCGGCACCGTCACCTCGTACTACCAGGACGTGCCGCCCGGCGCGACGATCGTGCTGCTCGCCATCGCCGCGTTCATGCTGCTCACGGCGCTGGCGACGCCGCTGGCCCGGCGGCGCGCGAAGGCGGCGGTGACGGCCGCGGCCGACCCCGCGGAGTGTGTGATCCCGGGGGCCGCCGAGGCCGCCGGGGCGGGGGTCGCCAGGGACACGGTTCCGGCCGGCCGGGGCTCCGCCGAGGGGTCCGCCGGGTGACCGGCGTCTGACCGGGGTGCCGCCGGGCTGGCACAATGGCCCGGCAAGACCGCGACGTGAGGAGGCAACGGTGACGACCGCTGGACCTGTACGAGGTCGTTCCACCCGGCAGCGGGCCGCCGTGGCCGCGGCACTCGACGAGGTCGACGAGTTCCGCAGCGCGCAGGAACTCCACGACATGCTGAAGCACCGTGGCGACTCGGTGGGGCTCACCACCGTGTACCGCACGCTGCAGTCCCTCGCGGACGCGGGCGAGGTCGACGTCCTGCGGACGTCCGACGGGGAGTCCGTGTACCGGCGGTGCTCCACCGGGGAGCACCATCACCACCTGGTGTGCCGCATGTGCGGCAAGGCCGTCGAGGTCGAGGGACCGGCGGTGGAGAAGTGGGCCGACGCGATCGCCGCGGAGCACGGGTTCGTGAACGTGGCCCACACGGTGGAGATCTTCGGCACGTGCGCGGAGTGCGCTCGCGCGTCCACGGGTGGCGAATAAGCGTCGTTCGCGACGGCGCGGATGCCGGACAAGCGTCGCCCGCGTCCGTGGGTGCCGAGTGAGCGCCGTTCGCGACCGCGGGTTCGTGGGGACTGGGCGCGCAGTTCCCCGTGCCCCTAGGTGGGCGAGCCGAGCCTCTTGTCGAGGAGTGTTCGCAGGGCGTCCACATCTGTCGTGACCCGCTTCGGGAGCAGGATGGGCGCCGGGGCGTACTCGTGCGCGTCCAGGAGGACGAAGGTGCCTCGGGTCTCCGCGTAGCGGGTGATCTCGCTCCAGCGGGACATACGGGGCGCGCCCCGGTCCGTGGTGGTCGTCACGCCCCAGAGGTCCAGCACCGTGCGGTGCACGCCCCTGGCCGCCGCCCGGCGGTGCAGACGGCGGGCCTGGGCCCGGGGCAGCACGACCAGACCGACGAGGGCCGCGGCCAGGCCCACGAGGGCCTGGGCGCCCGGGGTGCCGCCGAGCGCCAGGGAGACCGTCGTGACGAGGGCGCCCGCGCCCGCGGCGAAGAACAGCAGGCCCCGCCCCCAGCGGCCGGCGGCCGAGGCGCGCGTGGCGACGCGCAGCGCCTCACGGAAGTCCCCGACCGTCGCGCGGTACACCAGCTCGACGTGCTCCCCACCGGCCTCGGCCACGGGTCAGTCCTCCTGTCGCCCTTCCATGGCCAGCAGTTCCTCGTTCGGGATGGCACCGCCGAAGCGGCGGTCGCGGGAGGCGAACTCCACGCAGGCGCGCCACAGGTCGCGGCGGTCGAAGTCCGGCCAGAGGACGTCCTGGAAGACCATCTCCGCGTACGCGCTCTGCCAGAGCAGGTAGTTGGAGGTGCGCTGCTCGCCGCTGGGCCGCAGGAACAGGTCGACGTCCGGCATGTCGGGGTAGTACAGGTACTTCGCGAAGGTCTTCTCGGTGACCTTGGAGGGGTCGAGGCGGCCGGCGCGGATGTCCTCGGCGAGGGCCTGCGCGGCGTCGGCGATCTCGGCGCGGCCGCCGTAGTTCATGCAGAAGTACAGGGTCAGCAGGTCGTTGTCCTTGGTCTGCTCCTGGGCGACCTGGAGTTCCTTGGCGACGGACTTCCACAGCTTGGGCATCCGGCCCACCCAGCGGACCCGGATGCCGAGTTCGTCGAGCTGGTCGCGGGTCTTGCGGATGAAGTCGCGGTTGAAGTTCATCAGGAAGCGGACCTCGTCGGGCGAGCGCTTCCAGTTCTCGGTGGAGAAGGCGTAGAGGGAGATGTTGCGCACGCCGATCTCGATCGAGCCCTGGAGGACGTCGAGGACGCGCTCGGCGCCGACCTTGTGGCCCTCGGTGCGCGGCAGCCCCCGCTCCTTGGCCCAGCGGCCGTTGCCGTCCATGACGATCGCCACGTGCCGGGGGACGAGTTCGCCGGGGAGCTTGGGCGCGCGGGCACCGGACGGGTGCGGCTCGGGCGTCTTGTACTCGCGGCGCTGACGCCCCAGGAACCCGCGTACCACCATGTGCTTCTCGTCTCCTCTGTGGTGCTTGCGGCGCTGTGGCCGCTCAGGACTTTTCCACGTACCGAAGGGAGCGCAGGCCGCGCTCCAGGTGCCAGTGCAGATAGGCGGACACCAGTCCGCTCCCCTCCCTGACGTACCGCGGCTCAGCGGCGTCCGCGGTCGCCCAGTCCCCCGTCAGCAGCGCGCCGAGGAGTTCCAGGGCCTGCGCAGAGGGTACGACGCTGCCGGGTACCCGGCAGTCCACGCAGACGGAGCCCCCGGCCCCCACCGAGAAGAACCGATTGGGTCCGGGCAGACCGCACTTGGCGCAGTCGCTGAAGGTGGGGGCGTAGCCGTTGACGGCGAGGGAGCGCAGCAGGAAGGCGTCGAGGACGAGATGCGGGGCGTGTTCGCCGCGGGCGAGGGTGCGCAGGCCGCCGACGAGCAGCAGGTACTGCTGCACGGCGGGCTCGCCCTCGTGGTCGGTGAACCGCTCGGCCGTCTCCAGCATGGCCGTCCCGGCGGTGTAGCGGGCGTAGTCGGTGACGATGCCGCCGCCGTAGGGGGCGATCGTCTCGCTCTGTGTGCACAGGGGCAGCCCGCGGCCGATCAGCTCGCTGCCCCGTGCGAAGAACTGCACGTCCACATGGGAGAACGGCTCCAGCCGCGCCCCGAACTTCGACTTGGTGCGCCGCACCCCCCGGGCCACGGCCCGTACGCGTCCGTGACCGCGGGTGAGCAGCGTGATGATCCGGTCCGCCTCGCCCAGCTTCTGGGTGCGCAGCACGATGCCGTCGTCGCGGAACAGACTCATGGGCCCATTCTCGCCTACGACGGCGCCGTGGCGGACCGCTCAGCGGCCGTACTTCAAGGGACCTCCCCCCGGCTGCGGGCGTTCTCGTGGGCGGTCACGGCGCGCAGCCGCTCCATCGTCGTCGCGGCCCGCACGGACCGGGGCGGGCAGTCCCACTCCCGTCCGCCGCCCACGGGCCGCAGCTGGACGTAGGGCCCCTCGTGGCCCATGACGCGGCCGACCTGCCCGGTGCGGGTGTCCACCGCGTAGGTGCCGATCGGCGGCTTCTTGCCGTTGCCGTTCACCGCGGGGCCGCCGCCGGGTGCCGGGGCGCGGGCCGTGCTCCCGCGGTTCTCGCGGGTCCCCGCCGCAATTCCTCCACCGTGTCCTCCGCCTCACTCGACGCACCGCGCCGGGTCTCGTCCCCCCGAGCCCTTCGCCCATTGCCTTCACGGTGCTACCCCCGCCGCATCGAGTTTCACTCTTCGCATCCCCGTGGTGACCTGCTGTGTCTAGACTCGGCAGGAGTCTGTGCTCCACGCCCGCGGGAGCCGTCGACGGGGCATGATCGGCGCCGGGCGTGGCACCTCGTCCTCATGCAGACCTCGCGAGTCCGGCGCGACGAGCCCGTCACCACCGTGTTCACCTGGCAGGTGCGGCCGGGCAAGGAGGACGTCTTCGAGGAGTGGACCAAGGGCGTCACGCGCAGCGCCTCCCGGTTCCCCGGCAACGAGGGCGTCGCCTGGCTGCGGCCGGAGGAGGGGCACCGGTTCCACGCGGTGCTGCGCTTCTCCGACCCGGAGCGGCTGGGCGCCTGGCTGACCTCCGACGAGCGGGCGCGCTGGCACGCGCGCATCGACGGCGTCGCCACGGAGGTGAGCAGTGAGCGGCAGTCCACCACCGGCATGGAGACCTGGTTCGATCTGCCGGGCACGAACGGGCCGGCCCCGCCGCGCTGGAAGATGGCGCTGACGACGTTCCTGGGCGCCTATCCGTTCACGCTGCTCATCCAGTGGTTGGTGGCCCCGCACACCGCCGGCTGGCCGCTGCCGTTGCGCGCGGCGGTCTTCCCCCTGGTCCTGCTGCCGACGCTGACGTTCGTGGTCATGCCGTTACTCAGCAGACTGCTGCGGAGATGGCTGTATCCGTCGCCCTCGTCCGCGCGATGACGCACACTGGCCCGCGTGACCGCCGCCGATCCGCTGACCGCCGCCGAGCCCGCCCTGCGCCCCCTGCCCGAGCGGGCCGCCGCCCTGCTGCGCGACCTCGGGGCACCGCCCCGGCTCGCCGCGCACCTCCGGCTCGTGCACGATGTGGCGGTCGAGTTGGCCGACTGGGTGGAGCGGCGGTACCCGGGGCTGCCGTTCGACCGGGCGGCCGTGCTGTTCGGGGCGGCCACGCACGACATCGGGAAGGCGGCGCACGTCGAGGAGTTGTCCGGCCCCGGCTCCGCGCACGAGGAGGCCGGACGCCGGCTGCTGCTGGACCGCGGGGTCGAGCCGGAACTGGCCCGGTTCGCGGGGACCCATGCCGCGTGGGCGGCGGACGCGGACATGGGCTTCGAGGACCTGCTGGTCGCTCTGGCCGACAAGGTGTGGAAGAACAAACGGGTGTCGGGGCTGGAGGACCTGGTGGTCGGCCGGCTGTCCGGGGCGAGCGGCCGTCCCGTGTGGGAGGAGTTCCTGGCCCTCGACGACCTGCTCTCGGCCCTGGGCGCCGACGCGGAGCGGAGGCTGGCCTTCCAGGCGGCGTATCCCGTACGCCCGTAATCCCTGCCTCCGCCACATCACTCGCACAGCTCGCCCACGAGGACATGTCGAATCTCCGTGTCGTCCACCTAAGATTCCCTGTGGTTACCCCGTTTTACGACAACTCTCTGGCGCATCATGCGTCCTGGGAAACCACTCGGCGTACATGAGCGTCGAACGTTGCGTGAGCAGCCGCTGTCCCGGCGGTCCGACGGCACGGAAGATGGGGACCCGTGGAGCTGGAATTCCGACTGCTCGGCCCGGTCGAGGCGTGGCATGCGGGGAGACCTCTGCGGCTGGGCGGCCCCAAGCCGCGCGCGCTGCTGGCCGTGCTGTTGCTGCGGGCCGGGCAGGTGGTGCCCGCGGACGTGCTGGTGGACGCGGTGTGGGGCGAGGATCCCCCGGACACCGCGCGGGCGCTGGTGCAGACGTATGTGTCGGCGCTGCGGCGGGCGCTGCCCGGGGACGCGGCGGACGCGATCGAGACGCGGCCGCCCGGGTATCTGATGCGGCTCGGGGTCGGGCGGGTCGACCTGGCGGAGTTCGAGGCGCTGACGGCGCAGGGCCGGCAGGCCGCCGCCGCGGGTGATCACGAGGGTGCCGCGCTGCTGCTGCGGGCGGCGGCGGCGCTGTGGCGCGGTCCGGCGCTCGGCGGGGTCGGGGACGCGCTGCGGGGTGAGGCCGGGCGATTGGAGGAGGCCCGGCAGGCGGCGCTGGAGGAACGTATCGCCGCGGAGCTGGAGGCCGGGGGCCATGAGGCGGAGCTGGTCACCGAGCTGACCGCGCTGGTGGGGGCGCATCCGACGTGGGAGCGGCTGCGCGGGCAGCTGATGCTGGGGCTGTACCGGCTGGGCCGCCAGGCGGACGCGCTCGCCGTCCACGCGGAGGGGCGGGCGGTGCTCGCCGAGGAGCTGGGCCTGGACCCCGGCCCGGAACTGACCAGGCTGTACGAGGCGATCCTGCGGGCCGATCCGGAGCTGCTGGCCCCCGGCACCACCACCGCCGCCGCCTCGCGGGGCGCCGCCGTGCCCCGAACGGTGTCCCTCCTGCCGCCCGCCATCGGGGACTTCACCGGGCGCGAGGAGGAACTGGCGGCGGTCGTCGCGGGGTTGTCCGGGGAGCGGGAGGCGATGCCCGTCGTGGTGGTGTCGGGGGCCGCCGGGGTCGGGAAGTCGGCCCTCGCCGTGCAGGCCGCGCACCGGGTGGCGGGCGCGTACCCAGACGGACAGCTCTACGCCGAACTCCACGGCTTCAGCGAGCCCGTGCCGCCCGCCGAGGTGCTGGGCCGGCTGCTGCGGGCCCTCGGCGCCGATCCGCCGGAGGACACCGCGGAGCGTGGCGATCTGTTCCGCTCCCTGGTCGCGGGGCGGCGGATCCTGCTGGTGCTGGACGACGCGGGCGGCGAGGCGCAGGTCCGGCCGCTGCTGCCGGGCAGCGCGACCTGCGGGGTGCTGGTCACCTCGCGGGCCCGGCTCGGCGGCCTCATCGGGGCGCGGCGCACCGACCTCGGCGTGCTGGACGACGTGCGCGGCCTGGAGCTGCTGACCCGGGTGACCGGCCCGGAACGCACCCCGGGCGAGCCCCGCGAGGAGGCCGCCGCCCGGCGCATCGTCGAGCTGTGCGGCGGGCTGCCGCTGGCGCTGCGGATCGCGGGCGCCCGGCTGGCGACGCGGCGGCACTGGACGCCCCGTGTGCTCGCCGAGCGCCTCGCCGACGAGCATCGCAGGCTCGACGAGCTCTCGGTCGGCGACCTGGCGGTACGGGCCAGCCTCGGCCTCAGCTACGAGGCGCTGGACGAGTGCGCGCGCCGGGTGCTGCGGCGCATCGCCACCCTGGGCTCGGCCGATGTCGCCGTGTGGGCGGTGGCCGCGCTCGCCGACACCCCGGAGGACGAGGCGGAGGAGATCCTGGAGCGGCTCCTCGACGCCCAGTTGATCGACTGCCCCGGCACCGACCACGTCGGGCAGCCCCGCTACCGCCTCCACGACCTGGTCCGTGTCTACGCCGCCGAACGCGCCGAGGCGGAGGATCCCCCCGGCGACCGCACGGCGGCGGTGGGCCGGGCGCTGTCCGCGGGGCTGTGGCTGATGGACCGGGTGACGAAGGCGGCGCCCTCGGGCGCGGTGGTCCTCCGGCAGAGCATCGCCCTCCAGGGGCGCGGGACCGTCCCGAGCGCGACCCCGTCGCGGGGGCGCCCGCAACCCGGTGCCGGCGAGCAGGCCGAGGCGCCTCCCCCCGTGGGCGCCCGCACCACCCGCCTCGCCCTGGAGGACCCCTTCTCCTGGTTCGACGCGGAGGCGGACGCCCTGACCTCCGCGGTCGAGCGGGCGGCGGCGATGGGCCTGCACACCCTCGCCTGTGAGGCGGCGGCGGCCCTGTGCTCCTCCTCGTTCGCCATCAAGAACCGCTTCGACGCGTGGTGGCGCAGCCATGACGCCGCGCTCGCCGCGGCCCGCCGCGCCGAGGACCGCTCGGGCGAGGCCCTGCTGATCATCGGTCTCGGGCAGCTGCGGTACGAGCAGGACCGGATCGCGGAGGCCCAGGAGTACTTCCGCACCGCCGAGCGGATCTGCACCGAACTCGGCGATGTCCGGGGCCGGTCCGCCGCGCTCGCCGGGCTGGGCAGCGCCTGCCGTGAGGTCGGCGAACTCCGCGAGGCGGAACGCGCGTTGACCGACGCGGCCGACGGCTTCCGGCGGGTCGGCGACGACACCGGGGTCGGGGTCGCCTGCCGGTACGGCGGTTCCGTACGGCTCGAACTCGGCGACCAGGAGGGGGCGTTCCCGCTGCTCGACGAGTCGCTGCGGGCCTACCGGCGGCTCGGTAGCCGGCGCGGTGAGGCGCTGGCGCTGCGCACCCTCAGCCTGGTGCACCGCTCGCTCGGCGCGTACGAGGAGGCGGCGCGGGTGGCCGAGCAGGCGCTGGAGATCCTGCGCGCCCTCGGTGACCCGCACATGGCGGCGTACGCCCTGCGGGCCCGCGCCAAGGCCCGGCTGCGGCTGGGGCACACGCGGGAGGCGGAGGCGGAGCTGCGGGAGATCCTGGAGGTCTGCCGGGTCCACGAGGACCGGTTCGGCGAGGCGCTGACGCTGCGCACCCTCGGCGAGTGCGCGTTCGCCGAGGGCCGGCCGGCGGACGCGGACGGCCTGCTGACCGCCTCGGCGGCCCTCTGGGAGGTCCTCGCCCTGCCCCTGCCCCGTGCCCGCGCGCTGCGGAACCTGTCCGCCGTGCGGGCCGCCCTCGGTGACCCGCAGGGCGCCGCCGCGCTGCGTGCGGAGGCCATGGCGGTCTTCGAGGCGTGCGAGGCCCGGGAGCGGTACGAACCGTGGCCGGGGGCACCGGCGTAACCCCGTCAGGGCCGGTCACGGCCGTGACCGCGGGGCCGAACGGCTGCTTCGGCGCGGCTTGAACTCGCTTGCGGCCGACTTGCAGAGAACTTCCAGCGGAGCCCGGCATTCTCGTGGTTCTCGGGGGAACAACGGATCGGCCGGGCGACCACCGCCCGGCCGGTCGGCCCACCGGAACGCACAGGGGACGGACCGGCGGGAACATGAACACAGTGGGATCGGAACGGCAGAACGGACGGGTCGTACCACCGTCGCCAGGCCACAGACCACCACTCAAGGGGGGAAGCCCCCGGGGAGGGACATCAGGGGATCAAGTCCCTCCCCGGGGCGCAGCCTCATCCCCCGTGACACACCTCCGGTACGAGGCCCAGGAAGCACTCGGGACTCGTGGACCCTGTGGAAGACGACGCATGCCTTCGATCATCCTGATGAGCGACCCCGAGGTCGCCCGAGTCCCGGTCCGGGACTGCGGTGAACCCCTCGTCGATCTGAGGGAACTGCCCTTCGTGGTGGTCGACCCGCGCCAGGCCGACGCGGCGGGCGCGTTCGCGCACCTGCGCGAGGGCGTGGCCTGGCGGCTGGCCAGGGCCGCCCGGCTGCTGCCGGACGGGCTGCGGCTGCTGGTGACCGAGGGGTACCGGCCGCTGGCCCTGCAGATCGAGTACTTCGAGGCGTACGCGGCCGAGTTGCGGCTCGCCAACCCGGACTGGCCGGAGGAGTATCTGCGCGAGCAGACCAGCCGTTCCCTCTCCCCGCCGGAGATCGGGCCGCATGTCGCCGGGGCGGCCGTCGATCTGACCCTGTGCACCGCCACCGGCGAGGAGCTCGACATGGGGACGGCGGTCGACGCCAGCCCCGAGGAGAGCGACGACGCCTGTTACACCGACGCGCCGCACATCTCCGAGGCGGCCCGCGGCAACCGCCGTATCCTCTCGGCGGCGCTCACCACGGCCGGACTGGTCAACTACCCCACCGAGTGGTGGCACTGGTCGTACGGCGACCGCTACTGGGC
>NZ_LIRK01000404.1 GCF_001419765.1 Streptomyces torulosus | reverse complement strand
CCCGCTCTTCGGCACCCCCACCCCCACCGCCGGCCCGTCCACTCCCCTTCCGACATTCACCTATGTAGTGAGGCCCACATGTTCGACGCCATCGTGGTAGGGGCGCGCTGCGCCGGAGCCCCGACCGCCATGCTGCTGGCCCGCGCCGGCCACCGCGTCCTCCTGCTCGACAAGGGGGCCTTCGGCTCGGACACCCTGTCCACCCACCTCATCCACCAGCCGGGGGTCGCCGCCCTCGCCCGCTGGGGCCTCCTCGACGCCGTCCGCGCCACCGGCTGCCCACCGCTCGACCGGGTGAGTTACGAGGTGGCGGACATACGGCTGGAGGGCTGCGCCCGCGGTGTGGAGGGACAGCGCGCCGCGTACGCGCCCCGGCGCCGGGTCCTCGACCCGGTCCTGGTGGAGGCGGCGGTCGCGGCCGGAGTCGAGTACCGGGAGAAGTGCGTGGTCACCGGCCTGCTGCACGACACCTCCGGCCGGGTCGTCGGTGTGGAGGGCAGACACGACGGACGGCCCTTCAGCGAACGCGCCCGCCTGGTCGTCGGCGCCGACGGTATGCGCTCCACCGTCGCCGACCTCGCGAAGGCCCCGTTCACCCTCGAGGACGAGCGGCTGACCTGCGCGTACTACGCCTACTACACGGATGTGCCGGCGTCGTTGGAGCTGTACGAGAGCACCGGGTCCTGGGTGGCGGCCGTCGCCACCAACGACGACGCGACCCTCGTCCTCGCCTACTTCCCGCAGGCCCGCTTCGACGAGATCCGCTCCGACGCCTGCTCGGCGTACCGGGAGCAGGTCCGCACCACCGCGCCCACCCTCTACGAACGGATCGCGGGCCGGGAGCCGGTGGAGCGACTGCGCGGAACGGGCGACCAGCGGAACTTCTTCCGACGGGCGGCCGGGCCCGGTTGGGCGCTGGTCGGGGACTCCGGCCACCACAAGGACTCGATCACCGCCCGCGGCATCACTGACGCGTTTCAACAAGCGGAATCCCTGGCGAAGCACGCCGGTCCCCGTCTCGGCGGCGACCCGGCGGCCCTCGACACGGCGCTCGACGCGTACGCCGAGGAACGTGACGCCGCTCTCACTCCAGGGTACGAAGCGACCCTGGGGGTTGCCCGACTGGAGCCCCACGAGCAACGGTTGTCCCTGTTGCGGGCCGTGCGACAGGACCCGGAACTGACGTCCATCTACTTCGACACGGTGGCCGGTATCGGCACGGCGAGCGCCTTGTACACCCCCAAGCTGCTCGCCCTTTTGTGATCTTCGTCAACTCATCCCCATGAGCAGTTGGTTGCGGTCAAGCGGATGCTGACGGTCAGGCATGGGGCCTGATACGGTTCCCCACGGCCGCTGACATTTGCCGACGGCGTGTCAAGTCGGCGCACAGGGGGGATGTCGGGCAACACGCGCCACCCCTGACCGCCATCGGATTTTCGCTGTCGTACGAGGAATCAGATGCCAGGCACCCGCGACCGGCGGACACGTCATCGGTCCGCCTCTCGCACATCCCTCCGGTACTCGTTCGTCGTGCCGTTCGTCGTCCCCGCGGTCCTCGCCACGGGAATCTGGGGCTACACGGCGGCCGGACTCGTCGACGAGCAGATCCAGTTGTGGGCCGAGTCGGACCGGGCCACCTCCGTCGCCGCGCCCGCGCAGACCGTGCTGTCCCGGCTCCAGGAGGAGCGCCGGCTCACGGCCGTGTGGCAGACGAGCCGGGCCGGGTCGGACCGTTCGAAGCTGGACGCGGCCCGCGAGAAGACGGACGCCGCGGTCACCTCGTACCGCAAGGCGTCCATGTCCGCGCTCGACACCCACCGGTTGCGGAACCTGGCGGAGAAGCTCGACGACGCGCTGGACGACCTGGCGGACCGGCGTTCCGCGATCGACGACCGGGAACTCGACGGCGACGGCGCCTTCCAGTACTTCACCGGTGCCGTGCAGGCCGGGGTGAACCTGTTCGGCGCGGCCGTGAGCAGCGAGGACGGAAACCGCGCCCATTCCGCCGAGGCCACCACGGCGGTCGTACGGCTCACCGAGATGCTCTCCCGCGAGGACGCGCTGATCTCCGGCGCGCTGCCCTCGCGGAAGCTGACCCCGCAGGCGCGCACCCGGTTCTCCCAGTACCTGGCGATCCAGCAGGAGATCCGGGCGGCGCTCAACGCCCGTGATCTGCCCGTCGGCGGCGCCGCCTCCTACGGGGAGATCACCGACAGCGCGCAGTGGACCACCATCGGCGTCGTCGAGGACGCCATGACCAACGGCGAGGGCACCGCCCTGCCCCGGCAGGCACCGACCTGGCCCGGTGCGAGCCAGGGCGTCATCGGCGATCTCCAGTCGCTGGGCGCCGAGTCCGTGCGGGGCGTCGCCGACGCCGCTTCGGAACGGGCCGACGACCTGCTCCTCGCCACCCTGCTGGGGTCCGCCGCCACCCTGATCGCGCTGACCGCCGGGGCCCTGCTGGCCTCCCGCGGCCGGCGCTCCACACTCCGCCGGATCGCCGACCTCCAGCGCAGGACCGAGGAGCTGTCGGACGTCTGGCTCCCGCAGCTGCTGGCCCGAATAGAGCGTGGCGAGCGAATAGAACCCGAGTCCCTCGCCGCCGGCCGCCAGCCTTCGGCGGACGAGATGGAGCGGCTCGCCGGCGCCATCGAGCACCTGGGGCGGGTCGCCGCCGAGAGCGCGGTCCGCCAGAGCCTCGGCCGGGAGGGCTCCGAGAAGGTCTTCGCCCAGCTGATCCGCCGGACGCAGATCCTGATCCACCGCCTCATCTCGCTCTTGGACGACCTGGAGCGCAAGCACGAGGACTCCGACCTGCTGAAGGACATCTTCAAGGTCGACCACCTCGCCACCCGTGTCCGCCGGCACGCGGAGAACCTGGTGATCCTCTCCGGTTCGCCGCCCACCCGCCGGATGACGGCGCCCGTCTCCATCACCGATGTGATGCGCAGCGCGGTCGCGGAGACCGAGGCGTACACCCGCGTCAAGATCAAGAACCAGCCGGCCGACCGCCGGCTCGCCCTGACCGGGCGGGCCGTGTCGGACGTGACGCATCTGCTCGCCGAACTCATCGAGAACGGCACCAGTTTCTCGCCGCCGGACACCCAGGTGTTCGTCAGCGCCACCAAGGTCGCCAAGGGCCTGGCCATCCATGTCGAGGACCACGGCCTGGGTGTGCCGGAGGAGTTGCGGCACAAGGCGAACCACCTCCTCGCCCACCCGCCGAAGCTCGACATGACCGCCCTGGGCGAGGACCCGCGCCTCGGGCACTTCGTGGTGGCGCGGCTCGCCGAGCGCAACAACATCAAGGTGGAGCTGCGCGAGTCGGTGTACGGCGGCACGCTCGTCGTCGTACTGCTGCCGGCGGACCTCCTGGAGGAGGTGGACTCGCCGGTCCTCGACCAGCTCACGTCGGCGGCCGCCGCGTCGAACATGGCGGCGGTGTCCTCCGGTGGCGGCGAGCACAGCGGGCTCGGCGGGCGGGCCGTCTCCGACGTGTCCGAGCCGCAGAGTGCCGGAGTGCTCGCCGGGGTGGGCGCCGGTGCCGTCTCCGGTGGCGCCGACCCACTGGCGGCTCCCGGGAACCTGCTGACGGACACCCGGATGCCGGACCACAGCGGATTCCCCGATTACGGAGGTGCCGGTCTGTTGCCACCCGAATCGGCGCCCCTGATGCCCCCGTCCGCGGGCACCACCGACTGGGCTCCCCCGCAGGAGCCCGCCACGCACCACACCGCGCCCGCCGGGCAGACCACCGCGCCGCTCACCACCATGACCAGTGGTGGCGGCACGGCCGGCGCGGCACACCAGGGTCCGGGCGCCGGATACGGCGGCGGATCCGAGTACGGTTCCGGCACCCGGACGAGCGCCGGAACGGAGTACGGGACCGGAAGCGCACCCCAGTACGGAAGCGGAGGCGGTGCCGGGCTCGGGCCCGCCACCTCCGGGTCGGGTGCCATGACCGGGCACTCCTCCCCCGCCGCGTCCGGCCGGGGCACCTCCTCCGGTCCCCTGACCACACCCCAGGTCCTGCCCCAGCGGACCCGGGGTGCGAGCCTCGCACAGCAGCTCCGCAAGGAAGCCGCGGACGGTCTGCGGGAAGGCGACACCGAGGCGGGGCTCTCCCCCGACGCCTCGGCGCGCGCCATGATCGCAATACAGCAGGGGCTGAAGCGGGCCCGGCTCTCCGAGCCGGGCGGGCCGGGCGGCAACGACGACCGGCAGGCACCACCGCGCGGCCCCGGCGCCACCTGACGGGTGCTCCCCCCGGCGCCCCACCCCTCGGCGCAACCCCCCAATGGCGCCACCTGACCGGCGCTTCCCCTGGCGCCGACTAACTGTGAGGAACATTCAGCAATGACTGAGCAGGTACAACCCGGTCCCCAGCTGGACTGGCTCCTGGACGGACTCGTCGAGCGGATTCCGGAGATCCGCT
>NZ_LIRK01000403.1 GCF_001419765.1 Streptomyces torulosus | reverse complement strand
GCGGCGGGAACGGCGAAGGGGGCGCCCGCCGCGGTGTGCGGTGGGCGCCCCCTTCGCCGGGGCACGTCACTTGTTGAGGTACGTCCAGAACTCGTCGAACGACAGGAGCTTGTCGCCATTGAGGTCGCGGCTGTTGATGATGGCCTCGGCCACCGCCTCGGTGACGTTCCAGTCGCCCCCCTGGGCCAGGGCAGCCTTGAACTCGGCGGAGGTGATGAAACCGTCACCGTTCGTGTCGATCCGCTGGAACTGCTTGCGTGCTTCCTCGATGTCCGCCACCGGTCCGCCCCTTCGTCGTGCTCGTCATGCGATACAGCCATCGTTGGCGGGCCAAGATTAACCGGCACGCCGAGCACACAGCGCGGCGCCCACCCGGGCCGGCGCAGTCGTCGATCATGTCGGGGAGTCCGGGCCCCGCGGTGGGTGGAGAGTCAAGGAGCGGTGATGGCGACATTGCGGGACATTCTCGATGCGGCGGCAGCCGGTGCCTTCCCGCCTCCGGACGGTCGTACGACGGTGGTGCCCCAGCCGTCGTACCGGGACGCCGGGGTCTTCGCGTTCACCGCGCACACCGTCATAGCCACGGACGAGGACCCGGCGTGGGTGCACGAGACGCTGGCGGCCCTCGACTGCGACGCGCTGGCCGCGACCATGAACGCGCGGTTCCTGACCGCTCTGCTGGACCGCACGGGGCGCCGCGGCGACACGATCGACGTGATGACGGTGGGCGCGCCGCTGCCGGGTGTGCCGGAGCTGCCGCTGGAGGAGATCGCCGATCCCGGTCATCCGAGGGTGGTGAGTTCCCGCAAGCGGCGCGACGACGTGCGGGTGTGGAGGACGGAGGGCGGCCTGCTGGCCCTCGGGCGCGGGGTCGCGGGGCGGCTGGAGGTCGCGGTCGAGGTGGCCGAGGGGGGACGGCACCAGGGGCTCGGCCGGGCCCTGGTGCGGGCGGCGCGCCAGCTGAGCGGGGGTGAGCCGGTGTGGGCCCAGGTGTCGGCGGGGAACGCCCGCAGTCTGCGGGCGTTCCAGGCGGCCGGTTATCTGCCGGTGGGTTCGGAGATCCTGCTGAGCGCCCGCTAGCCGACACCGGCCGGGCGACCGGGCGGGCGACCTGGTGGGCACCACCTGGGTGGGCACCCGGGCGGGCGTCCTGGCGGGGTCAGTGCCAGGGCTCGTAGTGCGGGTTGCTCTCGCACTCGCTCATCTTCTCGGTCCTGGTCTTCTTGTCGACCGGGCAGACGCCGATGACGAACTGGCGCGCGATCCCGCCGGGGAAGGCCACCTCGACCTGGTCGGCCCACTTGTGCTGGTCCCCGATGGTCCTGTTCACGTCCACGCCGCCGGGGGCGTCGATGTAGTAGTTCCAGCCGGACTTGTACCAGGTCTTGTACAGGTCGTGGTCGTACGTGGTCGAGACGTACGGGGAGGGCTGGTTGACGAGGACGTACTGTTCGATGTCGTACTGACCGTCGACGACGTCCCTGGGGTGGAAGCCCTGCTCGAAGACGACGGCCGGGCCCCGGCTGTCGCTGCGGTAGAGCGTGCCGCAGGTGGTGCGCCAGACCGGCTCGGGCGTGATGCGGTCGACGTCCACGCGGCGGTCGGCGGCGGCGTGGATCCTGTCCTCGAACTGGGGACAGGCGGGGGCGGCGGCCCTGGCCGGGGCCCGGTGGTCGGGCTGGGCGGGGACGGTCGCGGCGGAGGTCGCGAGGACGGCGGAGAGGGACAGGACAACGGCGGCGGCCCGGCGCCGCAGACGAGTGGTGATCACGGCCAGCACCCTCTCGACCGGGGGGCGCCGGGCCGGGGACCGTCACCCGTTCGGCGGCGTGTCAGGCCGCCCGGTTGTCATGCGTCACCGGAAGATGCCGGTGTGGCCGAGGGAGTAGCGGCCGGGTTGCGGGTACACGGCGAGGCCGTGCGGGCCGCTGCCGACGGGGATGCGGGCGAGCTGCTTCCCGGTGCGGGTGTCGATGGCGTACACCTCGGAGTCGTAGCGGCCGGAGAGCCACAGGACCTTGCCGTCGGCGGAGACGCCGCCCATGTCGGGGCTGCCGCCGTCGGGGAGGTGCCACTTCTTGGTGAGTTCGTTCCTGGTGAAGTCGAAGACGGAGACGGTGCCCTCGCCGCGGTTGGAGACATACATCTCGCGGGAGTCGCGGCCGACGTACAGGCCGTGGGTGCCCTTGCCGGTGGGCAGCAGCTTCGGCTCGTCGAACGTGTCGCCGTCCAGGACCCACATGCCGTCGGCCATCATGTCGGCGATGTAGAACCGCTTGCCGTCCGGTGCGATCTTCACGTCCTGCGGCATGGCGCCCTCGAAGGGCAGTTTCCGCTGGCCGACCACCTTCATCTTCTCGGTGTCGACCTTCAGCAGTTCGCCGCTGAACTCGCAGGACACGATGAAGTACCGGCCGTCGAGCGAGAAGTCGGCGTGGTTGACGCCGTAGCAGCTGACCGGTTCGGTCTTGACCCGCTTCATGGTGTGCGGGTCGCGGAAGACGAGTTCACGGTCGAGGGAGGCCATGACGACGGCGTACTTGCCGTTCGGGGTGAAGTACAGGTTGTACGGATCGTGCACCTCGACGGGCTCGCCCGCCTTGCCCGTCCTCGGGTCGATGGGCGTGAGGGTGTGGCCCCGGTTGTTGTTGACCCACAGGGTCTTCAGGTCCCAGGACGGCACCACGTGCTGCGGCTGGCGGCCCACCGGGATCGTCTCGATGATCTCGTACGTCTTCGGGTCGATGACGGAGACGGTGTCGGACTCGCTGTTGGGGACGTACACCCGCGACGGGAAGTCCTTGACGACCGGGGAGAGCCGGCCCGGGCGGTCGGCGGCGTAGACGTCCTTGGGGTCGAGGACGGGCGGCATGCCGTGCAGGCCCTGTGCCTCCGGCCGCTGTCTCTTCTTCCGCTCGGCGGCTTCGGCCGCGGCCCGGTCGGCACGGTCGGCCCGGATCCGCTGTTCCTGCTCGTCGGTGCCGGTCGCGCTGCCGCACGCGGCCACGGCGGCGAGAACGGCCGCCGCGAGGAGGGCGCGCTGGACGAGGTGGCGCTGCATGAGGGAGGTGCGGGGCGTGGTCACGCGCACCTTTATAGGGAGGTCGGGCAGGTTTTCCGGCGATTGGCCCGTTCGGCGGAGATCCGCGTCGCGAGACGGCGGGGGGAGGT
>NZ_LIRK01000402.1 GCF_001419765.1 Streptomyces torulosus | reverse complement strand
CTCAGGTGTGGGGGTGTGGGGGGGAAGCCGTAGTGTCCGGACGCGGGCTCTGGGCGCCGGTGCCCGGCTCAGAGGACCTTGGCGAGGAAGTCCCGGGTGCGTTCGTGGCGCGGCCGGTCGAGGACCTCGGAGGGCGGGCCCTGTTCGACGATGCGGCCGCCGTCGAGGAAGACGACCCGGTCGGCGATCTCCCGGGCGAAGCCGATCTCGTGGGTGACGATCACCAGCGTGGTGCCGGTCCTCGCCAGGTCCTTGATCACGGCGAGGACCTCACCGACGAGTTCGGGGTCGAGGGCGGAGGTGGGTTCGTCGAAGAGGATGACGCCGGGCCGCAGCGCGAGGGCGCGGGCGATGGCCACGCGCTGCTGCTGTCCGCCGGACAACTGCCGTGGGTAGGCGCCGGACTTGTCGGCGAGGCCGACCCGGTCCAGCAGTTCGCGGGCGAGTTCCCGGGCCTGTTCCCCGCCGAGCCTCCCGGTCGCGACGGGGGCGGCGGCCACGTTGTCGAGGACGGTCAGGTGCGGGAAGAGGTTGAAGTTCTGGAAGACGAAGCCGATACGGCTGCGCTGGGCGAGGATGGTGCGCTCGTTCAGCTCCTTGAGCCGGTCGCCGTGCCTGCGTACGCCGATCAGTTCGCCGTTGACGCTGACATGGCCGATCTCCGGCTTCTCGAGATGGTTGATGACCCGGAGCAGCGTCGACTTGCCGGAGCCGGACGGGCCGAGGATCACGGTGACCTCGCCGGGCCGCACGGTCAGGTCCACGCCGTCGAGGACCCGGTGGGTGCCGTACCACTTGTGCACGTCGCGCACCTCCACGGCGGCGGGCGCGGGCCGGGCGAGTTCGGTGGCCCCGTGGGCGAGTTCGGTGGTCCCGGCGGTCATACGGCGGCCTCCCTGCGGATGCGGGCGCGCAGCTCGGTGAGGCCGGCCCGCAGTTTCTGCAACGGCGTCGGCGGCAGGGTGCGGGTGGCGCCCCGGGCGTGGTACCGCTCGACGTAGAACTGGATGACGGAGACGACGCTGGTCAGGAGCAGGTACCAGGCGGTGACGACCAGCAGCAGCGGCACGATGTCGCCGGGGTAGGTGGCGCCCATGGTCTGCGCGGTGCCGAACAGGTCGAGCAGGGAGACGTAGAAGACGAGCGAGGTGCTCTTGACCAGGCCGATCAGCTGGTTGACGTAGTTGGGGGTGATGGAGCGCAGGGCCTGCGGGAAGACGATCCTGCGGAACTGGTAGCGCTTCGGCAGGCCGAGGGCGGAGGCCGCCTCGTGCTGCCCCTGGTCGACGGAGAGGATGCCGCCGCGGACGACTTCGGCGGCGTACGCCGCCTCGTTGAGGCTGAGGCCGATGACGGCGACGACCATGTCGGTGGCGAGCCGTGACTCGTCGAAGGTGAAGAAGGCCGGCCCGAAGGGGACGCCGAGGCTGAGCGTCTTGTAGAGGGCGCTGAAGTTGTACAGGAACAGCAGGACCACGATCAGCGGGATCGAGCGCAGCGCCCAGATGTAGACCCAGCTGACGGCGCGCAGGACAGGGCTCGCCGAGAGGCGGGCGAGGGCGAGCAGGATGCCGCCGAGCAGGCCCAGCACCGCGCTGTAGACGGTGACTTCGAGGGTGACGAGCAGTCCGTCGAGGATCGTGGGCCGGAGGAACCAGTAGCCGAAGCGGTCCCACTGGTAGAAGGGGTTGGACACCAGTCCGTGGACGAACTGGGCCGCGAGGACCAGGACGACCGCGGTCGCGATCCAGCGACCGGGACGGCGCAGCGGCAGAACTCGCTGCGCTGCCAGCGTCTTTGACGGGGTGTCGGCGGGCGGTGGCGCCTCGGCGACGGACACGGCGGCGCCTGGGGGTTCACTCATCGTGAGCTCCGGAGGAGTGTGGGAAACCCCGGGCGACGCAGGCGACTTCGGGCCGCGCGACGGACGGGAGCCGCTCGGCGGGGAACAGGAAGAAGACGCACGGATGCGCACGGCACCGGGGCTGGCGGAAGGGCGGGGCGGACCGCGGGAGCGGCGCCTCAGGGGTTCACTGAACCGTCAGCCTCGACGGAGGTACGGCACTAGGCCGTACGACGTGCGCTACACAGTGCGCTGTTGACCCGGAGCAGATCGACGGCGCGGTCGGCGCAGAGCGGCACGCAACCGTGGCGCCGCCAAGCGGCCGGCCTCGGGGTTGCGTACATGTTCGTCACCATCGTTCTTCCGGCCCCGGTGGGCCTCGCGCTCTTCGGGTGGCCGTAAGTAACGCAGGCCCGGTACGGCTCTGTCAATGTCCGTCCACACCCTGGGACGTTGGTCCGCTGGTCGATACGGGCTGGTCGGGGACGTGGGAGGCCCAGTCCAGGATCTGCACGGCGGCTCCGGCGGCCTCCAGGCCCTGGCACTGGGCGTGGTGCCTGCGGGCGATGCCGTCGAGGTCGAGTCGGGGGCCGAAGGCCGGGTGGGCGGTCAGCCGGCGCGCGTACGCCCACAGGTGCGGGTGGTCGGCGACGCGGTGCACGGCGGAGGCGTCCAGATGCCAGCGGTGCACGGTGTCGAGGCGCACCAGGCTGGTCCACAACTCGACGTCGGCGGCGGTGATTCGGTCGCCGAGGACGTACTCCTGCCGGGCGAGGCGGACGTCGAGGGAGCGCAGGGTGCGCAGCAGGGAGCCGAGCGCGTCCCGGCGTACCGCGTCGTCGGTGTCGGCCTGTCCGGCGCGTTGCGCGGTCGCGTCGATGCCCTGTGCGCAGAGCCGGGTGACGCCCTCGATCTCCGCCTCGGCGTCCCGCGGGTACAGCTCGGGGCGGCCGCCGCCGAAACGGCGGGCGAGGTCGCGCATGATGTCCGGGGCGTGGGTGCTGACGATGCGTCCGGACCAGTCGTCGCTGAGGACCGGCGCGGTGGCCGCCCCGGAGTAGCGGTGGGCGCTGGCCTCGTACAGGGGGCGCAGCTCGGAGTGTTCGCCGTCGGGTCCGTCGGGGACGGCGGGCAGGAGCGTGACGGGGCAGACGTCCGCGAGCCCGAGGAGGCCGTGCACGACGGCGATGCGCAGGGCGCCGGGACAGGACAGCGACAGATGCAGCCGGTACCGGCGCGGGACGGCGTAGTGACCGCTGCGGGCGTCACAGCCGATCCGCCCCCGGAAGACGGGCTGCGGCCGCTGCGTCGGAACGGCGTTCAGGGCGTGGACGGACAGGGCGGACATGGGTCTCCCAGGGTCGCGGGGCACACGGGCGGGTCGCATGCACGGTCGGCACACGGGCGGATCGGTACGCGGGCGTACGGAACGACGGCTGCGCCGCACGCGGGCGGGCGCACGCGTCCTCGTCGGCCGCGGGCGCGGCGGAGCGCCGGTTCAGCCGGCGGGGTGGGTCGCGCTGGAGACGCGCAGCAGGTCGATGTGACGGCGGGAGGTCAGCAGGAGGGACTGTCGGCGTGTGCGTCGCACACGAGTCACCACCGGCTCCAGGCGCCCCATGATTCCCTACCTGTTCACTAGGAAATACCCTTCATGGAGTGTCGATCCCGTCTCGGCCCGCGTCAAGTGGGTGTCCGAGGAGCGGTCGCCGGGCTCCTCGGCAGCACGGTCACCCCTCCCCCGGGTCCGGCGGCGCCTCGGGGTGGCCGCGGCGGGCGTGGGGGGCGTGCCGGTCGAGTTCGTAGGCGACCCGGATGAGGGGCACATGGGTGAACGCCTGGGGGAAGTTGCCGAGTTGGCGGCGGGCGCGGGGGTCGTACTCCTCGGCGAGCAGCCCGACGTCGTTGCGCAGGCCGAGCAGCCGCTCGTACAGGGCGCGGGCCTCGTCCTCGCGGCCGATCGACAGCAGGGCGTCCGCGAGCCAGAAGGAGCAGGCGAGGAAGGCGCCCTCGCCGCCGGTGAAGCCGTCCGGGGAGTCGGGGCCGCCCGCGGAGTAGCGGGCCACGAGGCCGTCGGCGAGGAGTTCGCGGCGTACCGCCTCCACGGTGCCGACGACGCGGGGGTCGTCGCGCGGCAGGAACCCGGTCTGCGGGATCTGGAGCAGCGCGGCGTCGAGTTCGCGGGAGCCGTACGACTGGGTGAAGGTGCCCCGGTCGGGGTCGAAGGCGCGCTCGCAGACCTCGCGGTGGATACGGTCCCGGATCCGGCGCCAGTGCTCCACCGGGCCGGGGCGGTCGTGCGCCTCCGCGAGGCGGACCGCCCGGTCGAAGGCGACCCAGCACATCACCTTGGAGTGGGTGTAGTGGCGGGGGGTGCCGCGCATCTCCCACAGGCCCTGGTCGGGCAGGGTCCACGCCTGCTCCAGATGGTCGAGGAGGACCGCCTGGAGGTCGACGAGGTGGCGGCGCGGGCGCAGTCCGCAGCCGATGGACAGGTGGATGGTGTCCATGACCTCGCCGGGCACGTCGAGCTGGCGTTGGGCCGCGGCGGCGTTGCCGATCCGCACGGGGCGCGACCCCTCGTACCCCGGCAGCCAGTCGGCCTCCCATTCGGTGAGCCGCCGCTCCCCGGCGATGCCGTACATGATCTGCGCGTCCTCGGGGCGGCCCGCGAGGGCCCGGGCCAGCCAGCCGCGCCAGGCGTCCGCCTCGGCGGTGAATCCGCTGCGCAGCAGCGCCTCCAGTGCCATCCCGGCGTCGCGCAGCCAGCAGTAGCGGTAGTCCCAGTTGCGGACGCCGCCGATCTCCTCGGGCAGGGAGGTGGTCGGCGCGGCGACGATGCCGCCGGTCGGCTCATATGTGAGGGCCTTGAGGGTGATGAGGGAGCGGGCGACGGCGTCGCG
>NZ_LIRK01000401.1 GCF_001419765.1 Streptomyces torulosus | reverse complement strand
CAGAGAACGATCAGAGTGTTATGGGAATTCAATCAAAGAACGATCAGAAACTCGCAGGTAACAGACGTATCCGGCAGGGCGGAGGGTTACGGTCATGACACCTGATGCGTTGACGCCTCACATGCACGCCACCTCCCCCGTGCGCGCACACGACGGGTCGACGCCTCGGACGACCCCAGGTCCCCACGGCCCCCACTCCCCCCTGTCGGCCGTGGGGCCCCTACGGCCGACAGGGGGGAGTGGGGGCCGTGGGGACCTGGGGTCGTCCGAGGCGTCGACCCGTCGTGTGCGCGCACGGGGGAGGTGGCGTGCATGTGAGGCGTCAACGCATCAGGTGTCATGACCGTAACCCTCCGCCCTGCCGGATACGTCTGTTACCTGCGAGTTTCTGATCGTTCTTTGATTGAATTCCCATAACACTCTGATCGTTCTCTGATCTACGCGAATTGCTTCGTCCGTGAATGTCGCGGATCGTGTCATGGGTCGCCGGCCCGGTAAGGAGTCCACCCGGCCTCCGCTCGTGACATTCGGCGATTCAGTCCCTACGATCCTGAATATGGATATGCACTCTGTGGACACGGTGGTCCTCGGGACGTCCGGTGTCACCGCCGCCGACGTCCTCGCCGTGGCGCGCGCCGGCGCCCGGGTCGAGCTCTCCGAGGAGGCGCTGGCGGCCCTCGCCGCGGCCCGCGGGATCGTGGACGCGCTGGCGGCCAAACCGGACCCCGTCTACGGGGTCTCCACCGGCTTCGGTGCCCTCGCGACCCGGCACATCAGCCAGGAACTGCGTGCCCAGCTCCAGCGCAACATCGTCCGCTCGCACGCGGCCGGCATGGGCCCGAGGGTGGAGCGCGAGGTCGTCCGCGCGCTGATGTTCCTGCGGCTGAAGACGGTCTGCTCCGGCCGCACCGGTGTGCGCCCCGAGGTCGCGCGGACCATGGCCGACCTCCTCAACGCCGGGATCACCCCCGTCGTGCACGAGTACGGCTCCCTCGGCTGCTCCGGCGACCTCGCCCCGCTGTCGCACTGCGCGCTCACCCTCATGGGCGAGGGCGATGCCGAGGGCCCCGACGGCGTCGTACGGCCGGCCGCCGAGCTGCTCGCCGCGTACGGCATCACCCCCGTCGAACTGCGCGAGAAGGAGGGGCTCGCCCTCCTCAACGGCACCGACGGCATGCTCGGCATGCTCGTCATGGCGCTCGCCGACCTGGAGACGCTGTACAAGTCGGCCGACGTCACCGCCGCGATCTCCCTGGAGGCGCTGCTCGGCACCGACAAGGTCCTCGCCCCCGAGCTGCACGCCATCCGCCCGCACCCCGGACAGGGCGCCTCCGCCGCCAACATGCTCGCCGTGCTGAGGGGTTCGGGGCTCACCGGCCACCACCAGGACGACGCGCCGCGCGTGCAGGACGCGTACTCGGTGCGCTGCGCCCCGCAGGTCGCCGGCGCCGGGCGGGACACCCTCGCCCACGCACGGCTCGTCGCCGAGCGGGAGCTGGCGTCCGCCGTCGACAACCCCGTGGTCCTGCCGGACGGGCGGGTCGAGTCCAACGGCAACTTCCATGGCGCCCCGGTCGCGTACGTGCTGGACTTCCTCGCCATCGCGGTCGCGGACCTGGCCTCGATCGCCGAGCGGCGCACCGACCGGCTGCTCGACAAGAACCGCTCGCACGGGCTGCCGCCGTTCCTCGCGGACGACGCCGGTGTCGACTCCGGTCTCATGATCGCCCAGTACACGCAGGCGGCGCTGGTCAGCGAGCTGAAGCGGCTCGCCGTCCCGGCCTCGGCGGACTCGATCCCGTCCTCCGCGATGCAGGAGGACCACGTCTCCATGGGCTGGTCGGCCGCCCGCAAGCTGCGCACCGCCGTCGACAACCTCACCCGGGTGCTGGCCGTCGAGCTCTACGCCGGGACGCGCGGCGTGGAGCTGCGCGAGGGTCTCACGCCCGCGCCGGCCACCCGGGCGGTCGTCGAGGCCGTACGGAAGTTCGGGGTCGAGGGCCCCGGGCCGGATCGTTTCCTCGCCCCCGACCTGGCGCTCGCCGACGCGTTCGTCCGTGAGGGCCGGCTGGTCGCGGCCGTCGAGTCGGTCACCGGTCCGCTGGCCTGACTTTGGCCCCTTGAGGGGGGAGCGCCCGACCGGGACGCGTCAGGGGGGCACCGCCGACGTGGCGGTGCCCCCCTGCGTACGCGTGTCAGTGCCGGGCGCGTCAGTACGCCTCCAGGCGGCCCTGGCGCACCGAGTACGCCACGAAGCCCGCGCCGAGGCCCAGGAAGAGGGTGCCGCCGACGATGTACGGCGTGGTGTTGGGGCTGCCCGTGTCGGCGAGTTGGGTGGTGCGACCCGTCGACTCCCCGTCCTCGGCCGAGCCGGAGACGGTCGTCCCGCCGGAGTCGGTCGTGGTCGTCGTCTCCTGCCGTAGGTCCGGCGCCTCCTGGGTCGCGTTGGCCGACGGCACGAACCACAGGGCAGCCAGAAGGGTCCCCGCGGCGGTGGCGGTCAGCAGCGATCGGCGGGCGGTGGACGACGCGCGACGTGCGACGGACACGGAATATCGATCCCCTTGTGACGCTGGCGAATTGGCCGTGGACTGCGATGCTAGTGAAAGTCGCGGGTCGCGGGAAAGTCGCGGGGCGTGTGAGCCGTACGCTCCGAAGCATGACTACAGATGAGACGTCACAGTTTGTCCGCCTTCGCGTGGAATTGGTGGTGGAGGTCGAGAACGTCGAGGCCGTCACCGGTGCCGCATTGCGACGGATCGCCGACGATCCTGATATGCCGGACGACGAACGGGTACACGCCGAGAGCGCGGTGACGGAGGACACAGCGGAGGCGCTCGCGTATCTGATCGACCCGTTCGACCTGGTCGGTGAGGTGCCGGGCGTCGAACTCGCCCAGGCCTCCTGGAGCAGTGAGGGCATCGACTACGACCCCGATTCGCCGGAATGGGGCCTCGACGAGGATGATGACGGCGAGGACGACGAGGAAGTCGGACGCGGCTGAGGCGCCTTGGGGAATTCATGACCCCGGGCGGCAACCGCCGCCCGGGGTTCTCTCGTCCCAAAGGGCGCACTGGTCACTCGCGCACCACCGCCGGGGTCACTGGCGACCCGGACCAGGCGGAGTGGCGTATCCCACACATCGGCGCCAAGCGGAACGGCTCGGTGCCGTAGTGGTGTTTTAGTGCTTACGGGGATTCTCGGGTCTTGGGGATTTCGGCAACGATGGAGAAGCGTGTGATGACGAACAGTAAGCGGCGCAAGGGCCTCACGGTCGCGTCCGCACTGCTCGGCGGGGTGCTGGTGCTCTCTGCGTGCAGCGGGGGCGACGGCGACAACGCGTCCGGCGGCGACGGCGGGGACTCCTCGCAGTCCAAGGTCGACGAGGCGGCGGCCAAGAAGACCTCCGAGGCCGACATCAAGATCACCCCGAAGGACGGCTCGAACAACGCCTCCATCAACAACTCCGCCAAGGTCACCGTGAGCAAGGGCGAGCTCACCAAGGTGACGATGACCACCACGGACGGTGCCGCCGTCCAGGGAGAGATATCCGCCGACAAGAAGAGCTGGGCGCCGAGCGTGCAGCTGGAGCGGTCCACCAACTACAAGATCACCGCCACCGCCGAGGACTCCGAGGGCCGCGAGGCCCACGAGAACGCGGCGTTCACCACGGTCTCGCCCGCCAACAGCTTCATCGGCAACTTCACGCCCGAGGACGGCTCCACCGTCGGCGTCGGCATGCCGGTGTCGATCAACTTCGACAAGGCGATCACCGACAAGGCCGCCGTCCAGAAGGGGATCACCGTCTCCTCCAGCTCCGGCCAGGAGGTCGTCGGGCACTGGTTCAACGCGAACCGCCTCGACTTCCGGCCCGAGGACTACTGGAAGGCGGGCTCCACCGTCACGCTGAAGCTCGCGCTCGACGGTGTCGAGGGCGCCGACGGCGTCTTCGGTGTCCAGCAGAAGACGGTCACCTTCAAGATCGGCCGCAACCAGGTCTCGGTCGTCGACGCCAAGACCAAGCAGATGAAGGTCATGCAGGAGGGCAAGGTCGTCAAGACCATCCCGATCTCCGCCGGCTCGCCCGAGAACAAGACGTACGAGGGCCAGATGGTGATCTCCGAGAAGTTCAAGGAGACCCGGATGAACGGCGCGACGGTCGGCTTCACCGACGACGACGGCAAGGGCGAGTACGACATCAAGGACGTACCGCACGCCCTGCGTCTGACGACGTCCGGCACCTTCCTCCACGGCAACTACTGGGGCGCCGACTCCATCTTCGGCAACGTCAACACCAGCCACGGCTGCATCGGCCTGAACGACACCAAGGGCGCCAACGACCCCAACACCACGGCCGCCTGGTTCTACAACAACTCCATCGTCGGTGACGTGGTCGTCGTCCAGAACACCGGCGACAAGACGGTCGCCCCGGACAACGGCCTCAACGGCTGGAACCTGAGCTGGGCCGACTGGAAGGCGGGCTCGGCGGTCTGACCCGCCACCCGAGCGGTGCCGCGCCGATCACCGGACGCGGCACCGACCCTCTTCCGGCCTCCTGACATCGAAGCCGCCCCCAGGGGCGGCTTCGGCGCTTCCGGGCCGGGTGCGGCGTTCTCATCCCGCTCTTATGAGGGGCTTATCCCGCCATCACGTGGCCTCCCTAGCTTTCGGCCATGTTTCTCACCTACCTGAGGCGCGAACTGCGCCGCCGCAGAAAGGCGGCGCTCGTCGTCGCCTCCGGGCTCGCCCTCGGCATCGCGCTGGTGATCGTGGTCAGCTCCGTGTCGTCCGGCATGGAGAAGGCCCAGGGCAAGGTGCTCGCATCCCTCTACGGCCTGGGGACGGACATGACCGTCACCAAGGCCGCCGCCGCGCCCGGCGAGAACGGCGCCGAACGCCCCCGCTTCGAGTTCGACGCACGGGACGAGGACTCCGACGAGGAGCAGAGCAGCGACCTCGTCCGCGTCCAGGGCTTCCAGACCCTGGCGAGTTCGACCGTCACCGAGGTCGGTGAGCAGCAGGGCGTCGCGGAGGCCGTCGGCGGCCTCAGCCTCCAGGTCATCAAGGTCGACGGGCAGTTCCGGCGCGGCCAGTTCCAGCAGGACGAGAGCGCGGGCGGCCGGCAGCAGGGCGGTCCCGGACAGAACGGTGGGGGCGCCGGACAGCCGCAGGGGCGCGTCGAGGGCGGCGGCGCCGAGTTCGACGTCGACAACTACTCCGTCTACGGCACCGACGTCACCGAACCGGACCTCGGCCCCCTCACCTCCTCGAAGATCACCGGCGGACGTACGTTCAAGGCCTCCGACACCGACGCGCGGGTCGTCGTCGCCGACGCCTCCTACGCGCGGGAGAAGGAGCTGAAGGTCGGTGACAGCGTCACCATCGACTCCACGAAGTACCAGGTCATCGGCATCGCCACCCCCGACAGCGGGGACGCCGCGGCCGACCTGTACATGCCGCTGAAGCAGGCCCAGACGCTCAGCGACTCCCAGGGCAAGGTCACCACGATCTACGTCAAGGCGAGCGACTCCCAGCGGATCGACTCCGTCAAGTCGGCCATCCAGAAGAACATCTCGGGGACCACGGTCACCACCTCCGCCGATCTCGCCGACACCGTGTCCGGGTCGCTGTCCACCGCCTCCGACCTCGCCTCGAACGTCGGCAGGTGGCTCTCCGTGGCCGTGCTCGCCGCCGCGTTCCTGGTGGCCGGGCTGCTCACCTCCTCGGCGGTCTCGCGCCGGGTGCGGGAGTTCGGGACGCTCAAGGCCCTCGGCTGGAGGTCGGGGCGGGTGACCCGGCAGGTCGTCGGCGAGGCCATGGTCAACGGCCTCGTCGGCGGGGCGCTCGGCATCGCGCTGGGCCTCGCGGGGGCGTACACCGTCACGGCGATCAGCCCGACGCTTCAGGCCGAAGTAGGTGCGGCCGGGCGCGGGTTCGGCGGCGCGGGCGGCGGACCCGGCGCGGGCGGCTTCCCGGGCGCCGGTGGTGCGGGCGGCGGGCGTCAGGCGGCGTCGAACGCGCTCGACGTTGCGCTCACCGCGCCCGTCAGCCTCTCCACGATCGCCCTCGCGGTGGGCCTCGCCGTCACCGGCGGACTGATCGCGGGCGCGTTCGGCGGCTGGCGCGCCTCCCGGCTGCGCCCCGCCGACGCCCTGCGGCGGGTGGAGTGACCGGCCGCCGTCCCCGACCCCAGCGGCACGTCGGCCGCGTCCTCACACCATCCAGGAGCTGCACCATGTACGTACTCACCGGCGTGACCAAGCGCTACACCCGGGGCAAGGACACCGTCCACGCGCTCGACGGCGTCGACCTCACCATCGCCGACGGGGACCGTCTCGTCATCCAAGGGCCCACCGGGGGCGGGAAGTCCACGCTGCTCCAGATGCTCGGCGGGCTCGACAAGCCGTCGGCCGGGAGCGTCGAACTCGACGGCACCGACCTGGCCGGGCTGTCGGAGGCCAGGCTCACCCGGGTGCGCAGCGAGAGCATCGGGTTCGTGTTCCAGAGCTTCAATCTGATCCCGACGCTGAGTGCGCAGGAGAACGTGGAGACGGCGCTCGTACCGCTCGGTGTGAAGGCGGGGGAGCGGCGGCGACGCGCCGCCGAGGCGCTGGAGTCGCTGGGGCTGGGGGAGCGGCTCGGGCATCTTCCGGCGGAGCTCTCGGGCGGTCAGCAGCAGCGGGTCGCGATCGCCCGCGCGCTGGTGAAGCGGCCCAAGGTGCTGCTGGCCGACGAACCCACCGGCAACCTCGACGAGTCGACGCGCGACGAGATCATGGGGGTGCTGGAGGGCCTGTGGAAGGAGCACGGGCTCACCTTCGTCATGGTCACGCACGACTCGACGCTGGCGAGGAAGGCCTCCAGGGTCGCGACGATCCGCAAGGGGCGCATCACCGTGAAGGAGAACGCCGGGGCGTGAGACCGCCCTTGGCGCGGGATGCCCTCGGCGTGGGGCGCGTGGGAGCGGAGACCGGGGCGCGTGCGGTTGCGGGGGTCCCCGGTTTCGCCGCTTTGCGCCAGTCGCGCGGTATGTGACGCGAGTTGACGCCCGGTCATACTGCGAAGACCGGGGGGAATTGACGCGCATATGTGCGGAACGTCCCCTGGGCGGACCGAGGGGGAGTCTTGCGCAGACGAATGAGCGGGGTGGGGACGGCCGTGATCGCCATGGCGTCCGCCGTCACACTGACGGCGTCCACGGCCGGCCCGGCGACCGCGGGCCCGGGGGACGTGCCCGGCAGGGCGATGACGGCGGGTACGGCGATGACGACCGGTACGGCGATGACGGCCGGTACGGCGAGTACGGCTGGTACGGCGTTGGCGGCCGGCCTCCAGCCCGGTGGCGGTGCGGGGGCCGAGGTCGGGCATCGCCTCACCCTCGTCACCGGTGACCGGGTCCTCGTGGACGCGGGGGGCCGGGTCCTCGGTCTGGAGCGGGCGAAGGGCCGTGAGGGCGTCCCCGTCCAGGTCCGCCGGGCCGGTGGCCACACTTATGTCCTCCCGGCCGACGCGGCCCGGCTGATCGCCACGGGCAGGGTCGACCGGCGGCTGTTCGACGTCACGGTACTGAGCGGCTCCGCCACCCGCAGATCCCACCGGCAGGGCCTGAAACTGATCGTGGGCTACCGGGGCACCGCGGCCGGCGCGCGGGCCGACGTACGGGGCGCGGGCGGCACCGAGGTCCGGCGCACCCTGCGGACGCTGAACGCCGACGCGGTCCTCACCCCCAAGGACGACGCCGCCGCGCTGTGGAAGGCGGTCACCGACGGCGAGGGCACCACCGCCGGAGGAGTCGCGCACGTGTGGCTGGACGGCGTCCGCGAGGTCAGCCTCGACAAGTCCGTCCCGCAGATCGGCGCCCCCGAGGTGTGGAAGGCCGGCTACGACGGCAAGGGCGTCACCATCGCCGTCCTCGACACCGGTATCGACACCACCCACCCCGACCTCAAGGGCCAGGTCGTCGCGGCGAAGAACTTCTCCACCTCGCCCGGCACCACCGACAGGTTCGGCCACGGCACGCATGTCGCCTCCATAGCCGCCGGCACCGGGAAGCGGTCCAAGGGCGCCTACAAGGGCGTCGCGCCGGGCGCGAAGCTCCTCAACGCCAAGGTGCTGAGCGACGAGGGGTACGGCGACGACTCCGGCATCATCGCCGGCATGGAGTGGGCCGCCGCGCAGGGCGCCGACGTCGTCAACCTCAGCCTCGGCGGGCCCGACAGCCCCGGGATCGACCCGATGGAGGCAGAGATCGACAAGCTCTCCGCGGAGAAGGACATCCTCTTCGCGGTCGCCGCCGGCAACGAGGGCCAGGGAGGCGAGCGGACGATCGGCTCACCGGGCAGCGCGGCCGCAGCCCTCACCGTCGGCGCCGTCGACGGCAAGGACAGGCTCGCCCCGTTCTCCAGCCGGGGCCCCGGTCTCGACGGGCGGATCAAGCCCGACGTGACCGCGCCCGGCGTCGCCATCACCGCCGCCTCGGCCAAGGGCAGCGTCCTCGCGCGGGAGGTCGGCGAGCAGCCCGCCGGCTACCTCACCATCTCCGGTACGTCGATGGCGACCCCGCACGTCGCGGGCGCCGCCGCCCTCCTCAGGCAGCGGCACCCGTCGTGGTCGTACACCCGGATCAAGGCCGCCCTCGTCGCGTCCGCCAAGGGCGGCGCGTACACCCCGTTCCAGCAGGGGGCGGGCCGCATCCGCGTCGACCGGGCCGTCCGGCAGACGGTCCTCGCCACCCCGCTGTCGGTGAACTTCGGCGCCCAGCAGTGGCCGCACACCGACGACAAGCCGGTGTCGAAGAAGATCACCTACCGGAACGTCGGCAAGAAGAACGTCGCTCTCGACCTCTCGGTGACCGGCACCGGCCCCGGAGGCAGGGCGGCTCCCGCCGGGTTCTTCAAGCTCGGCGCGGAGAGGATCACCGTCCCGGCGGGCGGCACGGCCGAGGCCCGCCTCACCGTGAACACCCGGCTCGGCGGGAAACTCGACGGCTTGTACACGGCGTACGTCACCGCCACGGGCGGCGGCCAGAGCGTACGGACCGCCGCGGCCGTGGAGCGCGAGAAGGAGTCGTACGACCTCACACTCCGGATGGTCGACCGGACCGGCGCGCCGGCCGTGCACCACATGCTCGACCTGACCGGTGTCTCGGGACTCGCCCGGGACACCTGGCTCACGCCGTACGACAAGGACGGCACGGTCGAGCTGCGGGTGCCCGAGGGGACCTACATCCTCAACGCGGGGATCGTCGTGGACCCGGAGGACCACACGAAGGGGGCGGCCTGGCTGGCCCGACCGACGCTCACCGTCGACCGGGACACCTCCCTCACCCTGGACGCCCGCACGGCGAAGCCGGTGGACATCACCGTGCCCGACACCACCGCCGAACCCGTCCTCGCGGCACCGGACTACACACTCCGGGCCGGCGCGAACGACTACACCTACGGCTGGCTGCTCGACTCCTACAAGGGGTTCCGCACCGCGCATCTCGGCCCGCCCGTCACCGGCGGACGGCTCAGCCAGACCTGGGCCGGCCAGTGGACCGAGGGCGACACCACCCAGTACGCCACCGCCACCGGAAGCAAGGTGACCCGGCTCGCCACCGGCTACGCCAGGCACTGGAGGAAGAGCGAACTGGCCACCGTCAAGGCCCGCCTCGGCTCCTCCACCCCCGGCAAGAAGGGCGCGGTCAGCGCCTGGGCCTGGCTCCCCGGCAGCCCCGGATCGCCCGCGATCGCCGTCCCGGGGCCGCTGCCCGACACCCGCACGCTGTACGTGTCCGCCACGGACAAGGTGAAGTGGAGCTTCGACTTCGAGCAGTACGGCGCGGAGGACGAACAGGGCTTCCCGCTGCTGGACGCGTACTACACGACCGGCGACAGCAGGCCCGTCACGGCGGGCCGCACCTACACCCACACCTTCAACGTCGGGGTCTTCGGCCCGAGGATCAGCCGGTCCTTCGGCATCCGCCGCGACGGGAACCAGCTGTACGGCCTGCTCCCGATGGTCGCCGACGGCGCCGGGCACGCCGGGGCGTCCTTCTACCAGAAGGTCACCACGACCCTCCACCGCGACGGGAAGAAGATCGCCTCGGGAGAGGACCCGCTGGACGGCTCTGCCCGCTTCACGGTTCCCTCCGCACCCGCCACCTACCGACTGACGACCAGCCTCATCCGAGATCCGGCCCTGGCCAGGGCCTCCTCACGGGTCGACGCGAGCTGGACCTTCAGGTCCGGGAGGACCACGAGCGACAGGGGGCTGCCGGTCTCCACGGTCCGCTTCGGCGGCGCGTACCTGGGCCTCGACAGCACGGCCCCGGCCGGCACGAGGATCGGCGTCCCCGTCACCGTCCAGGGCGCGGCCGTCGGCGGGAACCGGAAATCGCTGACCGTGTACGTGTCGCGTGACGGCGAGAAGTGGACCAAGGCCGCGGTGAAGAACGACAAGGTCACCGTCGTGACACCGGGGGTGGGGAAGAGCGTGTCGCTCCGCGCCGAGGTGACCGACAAGGAGGGGAACCGATCGACGGTGACGATCCACGACGCGTACGTCGGCGCGTGAGCCGGGGGCGCGGATCAGGACACGGTTGAGGGCGACGGCCCACCGGGAGGCTCACCCTTCCGGCGGGCCGTTCCTCACCGCCTGGCGCCTGGTCCGTCCTTCACGACCTGGCCGCCCGGGCGGACCCTTACGGCGTCGCCGTGCGGGCACGGGTGGCGTCCGTGCCCCAGCTGGCCAGCAGGCGCAGGGCCTCGGCGGACGGGGAGCCCGGCTCGGCGTGATAGGTGATCAAGGTCTGCTCGTGGTCGTCGGGGAGCGGGAACGACTCGAAGGACAGCGTCAGATCACCGACCAGGGGGTGCCGCATGCGCTTCACCCCGTGACTCTTCTCCTTCACGTCGTGCGTGGCCCACAGCCGCCGGAACTCCTCGCTCTTCACCGACAACTCGCCCACCAGCGCCGACAGCCGGGGATCGTCCGGGTGACAGCCCGCGTCCATCCGCAGATAGCTGACGATGTCGGCGGCCTTCTGATCCCAGTCGATGTACAGATCCCGGTATTCGGGCCGCAGGAACACCATCCGCGCCCAGTTCCGGTCCTGCGCGGGCAGCTCCGACCAGTCACCGAACACCGCCGCCGCCATCCGGTTCCAGACGAGGATGTCCGAGCGCCGCCCGGTGATGTACGCGGGGACGCCGTCCAGGGAGTCGATCAGCTGCCGCAGGGCTCCCCTGACCTGCTGCGGACGGGCCGACGGCTTCTTCTTGTGGGCCTTCGGCTTGGCGAGGTGCGTCAGATGGTTGTGCTCGGCGTCGCTCAGCCGGAGGGCGCGCGCGATGGCGTCGAGCACCTCCGCCGACACATTGCGACCGTTGCCCTGCTCCAGCCGCGTGTAGTACGCCACCGACACGCCCGCCAGCTGCGCCAGCTCCTCCCGCCGCAGCCCGGGCACCCGCCGGTGCCGGCCGAACTCCGGCAGCCCGACGTCCTCCGGCTTCAGCCGGGCCCGTCGCGACCGCAGGAACTCACTGAGCTCGGCACGCCGGTCGAGGGGGGCTCCGGTCGGGCCGCCGAGCGGCTGCCGGTCCTGTGCGGCTTCGGGCTGTGCGTCCATACGTCAAGTATTCACGGTCGTACGCCCAGCAGCCTGACCCCGCCAGTGGTAGGACCAGCGGACGTACGTAGAACCGTGACCTGGGTGAACTCGGTGATCTCGGGCAGGCTGACAGCCGTGCCCGGCCGGAAGGCAGGCCGGGCACGGGAACGACGGCTAGGAGAACCCTCGGCATGTCCACCACTGTCGCCGCCTACGCGGCCCCCTCCGCCAAGGCTCCGCTGGAGCGCACGACGATCGAGCGCCGCGAGGTCGGTGAGTTCGACGTCCTGATCGACATCAAGTTCGCCGGTATCTGCCACTCCGACATCCACCAGGCCCGCGAGGGCTGGGGCGAGGCGATCTTCCCGATGGTGCCGGGCCATGAGATCGCCGGTGTCGTCGAGGCCGTGGGCTCCGGCGTCACGAAGTTCGCCGTCGGCGACCGCGTGGGCGTCGGCTGCATGGTCGACTCCTGCCGCGAGTGCGAGAACTGCGAGGCCGGGCTGGAGCAGTACTGCCTCAAGGGCAACGTCGGCACGTACAACGCCCTCGACAAGAACGGTGAGCCCACCTACGGCGGCTACTCGGAGAAGATCGTCGTCGACGAGGCGTTCACCGTACGCATCCCCGAGGGCGTCGCCCTCGACGAGGCCGCGCCGCTGCTGTGCGCGGGCATCACCACGTACTCCCCGCTCAAGCACTGGAACGCCGGCCCCGGCAAGAAGGTCGCCGTCGTCGGTCTGGGCGGCCTCGGGCACATGGGCGTCAAGCTCGCGCACGCGCTCGGCGCCGAGGTGACCGTCCTGTCCCAGTCGCTGCGCAAGCAGGAGGACGGGCTGAAGCTGGGCGCCGACCACTACTACGCGACCAGCGACCCGGCGACCTTCGAGGAGCTGCGGGGTTCGTTCGACCTGATCCTGTCGACGGTCTCGGCGCCGCTGAACCTGGACGCGTACCTGTCGCTGCTGAAGACCGACGGTGCGTTCGTGAACGTGGGCGCGCCCGAGGAGCCGGTCGCCCTGAACCTGTTCTCGGTGATCGCCGGCCGCAAGACCCTCGCCGGGTCCGGCATCGGCGGCATCCGTGAGACCCAGGAGATGCTCGACTTCTGCGCCGAGCACGGCCTGGGCGCCGAGATCGAACTGATCCGCGCGGACCAGATCAACGAGGCGTACGAAAGGGTCCTGGCAAGTGACGTCCGCTACCGCTTCGTGATCGACACGGCGACGATCTGATCCGATCAGGGTTGGGGGGCTGGTGCGGGTGCGGGGGGCGTGCTCGCGCAGTTCCCCGAGCCCCTGAAGGAAGCCTGCGGCTCCTTCATCGGCGGCGCCGGGGGCCCGGGAAGGACCGGCCCGCAGGGCCGTCC
>NZ_LIRK01000040.1 GCF_001419765.1 Streptomyces torulosus | reverse complement strand
GGCCGGGGTGTCGAGCATCATCGCCGCGGCGACCAGGTACGACACCACGGCCGGCTCGTCGGGCAGGTCCGCGCCCGTCGACAGCGAGCGCTCCCGCGCCCCCGCCAGACGCTTCTGGTACTGCCGGAAGGCCCGCAGCACGCCCTCGGCGAGCGCGCCCGCCTCGTCGCCGGGTGCCTCCGGCAGCTCCTCCAGGTCCGCCACGAGGAACGGTCCTGTCGTGTCGAGGGAGAGCAGCCGGACCCGGTTCGTGCCGGTGGCGAGGACCTCGAACGTGCCGTTGTCGCGCTCCCGGATGGTGGCCGCGTCGGCGATGCAGCCCACCGTGTGGAACGCCTTGGCCGGGTCGTCGCCGAAGCCGGCGGTCGGGCCGCGCTCCGGGAGAGCCGTCGGATCCGGCATGCCGGGCGCGCTCGGCGCGACCTCGTGGCCGTCGCGGATGGCGACGACGGCGAAGCGGCGGGGTTCGTCCTCGGGGGTCTTCAGCAACTCGCGCATCATGGCGCGGTAGCGCTCCTCGAAGATGTTCAGAGGAAGCACGAGCCCCGGGTACAACACCGAGTTCAGGGGGAAGAGCGGCAGCCGGACGGTGGTCACGAGGCCAGAGCCTAGTCGCCGTCGGGGTGCGCGCGTTCGCTCGTACTGGTTTGTGACCTTGCCGCGGGCCTCCCGGCGCGCTTCTGGGACCGCGTCAGCAGCGGCATCGAGGACGCCACCTCCAGCCGTACCCCGTCCCGCAGTTGGAGGAACTGGCCCAGCGGATCGCCGGAGACCCGGTCCCAGGGGAACGAGGTGGCGTACGGGCCGATCCTGCGCAGTTGCTCCAGGGCGTCCGGCCAGCGTTCGAGACGGACCAGGACATAGGTGAGGAGATTGCGGACCTCGGCGGGCCACGGGTCGCCGGGCTCGTACGCGGCGGAGAGCGCGATGGCGCGGTCCGCCGCCTCGTCCAGCCGGGCGCGCCCCACTTCGGGGCCGCCACCGTCGACGAGATGGGCGAAGGCCGCCCGGACTGGGAGGGCCTGGACGAGGGAGCCGGGCAGGGCGTCCTCGGCGGCCCGTTCGGCGAAGTCGAAGCACTCCGGGTGCGAGCCGTACCAGGCGGCGGAGAGGTACTTCAGGGCCGCGACATGACAGCCGTAGTGGTGCGGGGAGCGGCGGACGGCCTCCGCCCACAGCCGCTCGAAGCCGGCGCGGTCGACGCCAATGCCCCGCGCGTGGTCCAGGGCGATCCGCCACGGCACGGGGTCGCGCGGCTCGCGCTCGGCGGCCGCCATGATCAACGGGCCCGCCTCGCGGAGCAGTTCCACCCTGGCGGGGGAGTGCCAACCGCGGGTCACCGCCAGCTCGGCTCTGACCAGCAGGACGTCCGGGTCGTGCGGGGCGGCGCGCCGCCACTCGCGCAGCCAGGGGTCGCGTGCGCGTGCGAAGGCGGCGAGCCGCAGCGCGTACCGGTCGCGGTTCTCCCACTCCACCGCCTCCCGCGTCGTCGCGAGGAGCCGGGCCGCGTGCGCGTACTCACCCCGGCCGGCCGCGACCAGCGCGGGTCCGAGCCGCTCGTCGGGGGCGTCGAGCAGCACGTCGTCGTCGGCCGGCAGACCGTCGGCGAGGCCCGAGGTGTGCCGTGCCATCCGGGCCGTGCGCACGAGCGCACGCAGCAGGTCCATGTGGCGCGCCCCCTCTGCGCCCGGCCGGTCCGCTCGGCGGGACCGGTGCTCACCGTCTGGGTACAACGCCTCGACGGTGGTGTGGTGGTCGGTGGTTCGAGGGGAAGACGGAGCGCGGGCGGCTCGGGTTGTGCCTCTTCACAACCTTTTCAGTTCCTGCTCAGCAGCCGTGTGGCGCCCGCGGCGACCGTCGTCGCGAGGATCCAGCCCAGCAGGATCACCACCACCGCGAGCCACTGCCAGCCGCCCCGCAGCTGCCAGTAGCCGACCTGGCCGAGGTCGATCACCGGGAGCAGCAGATCCAGGGCGAACAGGGACGGACTCCAGTGCGGGTGCTCACCGCTCTTCATCGGTGGGTGGTCCGCGTGGGAGAAGGCGTACGAGGCGAGCGCCCACAGCAGCGCCATCCAGACGGCGGCCCGTCCCGGCCGGTACCCGTACGCCACCGTCCAGTCCTGCGCGTAGCCCCACAGCTTGGCCGCGAGCGGCAGGTTCTCCCGGCGGTGGCGCTGCTTGGCGAGGAGCACGTCGCGGGCGCCCTCGTCGTCGCCGCTGGCCCGCAGCACGGTCGCGAGCCGCTCGTACGGCTCCGGCTGGTACTCGGGGGTCGCCGCCGCCACCCACTCCAGCCGTCCGGCCAGCGGGAACCGGTCGCGGGGCACCAGGTTCTCGTACTGGAAGCCGCCCATCTGGAGGTTGCCGGGACCCGGCCAGCTGTCCGCCCGGTCGATGAGGACGCCGACCCGGGCGCCCGACAGCACGACCTTGCCGCGCTCGGGCCGCTCGCCGAGGAAGCGCAGCTCGGGCACCTGGACCCGGCGCAGGGACAGCTCCTGTTCGTCCGTGAAGGTGAATCTGGCCCGCTCCAGGTCGACGGCGTCCCCGAAACGCCCGTCGTCCAGCCGTATCCCGCCCTGGCACTCGAACCGCTGGACGCGGGTGCCGCGCGCGGGTGTGCTGCCGCTGGTGTACAGCGGATTGCCGACGCCCGCGGGGGTCAGATAGAGGGTGCGCTCGACGGTCAGCTGGGGCGCGTTCAGGGCGAGGCGGCCGTAGGGGTTGGCGAGCCGGCTGCCGCGCAGGCTGAGCGAGGCGCCGACGGTCGCCCCGCGCAGGCTCAGCTCGCCGTGCGACTCCAGCATCTCCGCCTGCACGTCCTGGGCGACGCTGAGACCGTCGGCGGACAGGGAGCGGCCGTGCCGGTCGCGGTAGACGACCGCCTGGTTGAGCAGCAGATCGGTGCCGATCTGGGCGTCGGCGAGCCGCACCCCGTTGTGGAAGCGGCAGCGCGGCAGATGCAGATCGCCCTCCGTGTGCAGCCGGGCCGCCTCCAGCCGCGGCACCGAGCAGTCCACCAGCCGGACGGTGGTGAACCGGGCCTCCGGCAGCAGGATCTCCTTCTCGAAGCGGCAGCCCTTCATCTCCACGTACGGCACCACCTGGCCGCCCGCCAGCTCCAGGACGCCCTTGATCTGCACGCCGACCAGCTTGAGCGCGGACACCCGGCCGGCCAGGGCGGGCGGCCCGTCCAGCAGCAGCCAGGCCACGATCCGCGCCCGTACGGTCCGCTCCGGGCCCCAGGGGTGGCCGCCGTGCGGATCGTCCTCGGCGGCGGCGCCGCTGCGGAGGTCGTACACGCTGCCGTTGCGGAACGCCTGCCACATACCGGCCTCGGCGGCGGTGAGGTCGTCCGGGATGTCCCCGTCGTCCCGGATGGCGGCACCCTCGGTCACGGCTGTTCCTTCCTCCGTCTCCGTCACTCGTGTGTATCGCACAACAGTTCATGCTGGTGATGCCCGCTGAGTGACGCCCCGAACGCTAGACGTGAAGAGGATCTTCCGGGTTCTGCCGTCGACGCGTATCAGCCATTGGAACGTGCGGACAGCCGCCGACCGAGGTCTGAGAGAATTGGGCGTGTGATCTCCCGAATCGATCTGCGCGGCGACGCCCTCCCGAAGGGACCCGCCCTGCGCGACCTGCTGCCCCGAGCCGACTTCGACGTCTCGGCCGCCCTGGAGAAGGTGCGTCCGATCTGCGAGGCCGTGCATCATCGCGGGGACGCGGCGCTGATCGACTTCGCCGAGAAGTTCGACGGCGTACGCCTCACCTCCGTGCGGGTCCCGGCCGAGGCCCTCACGGACGCGCTGGACCAGCTCGACCCGGCCGTCCGCGCGGCCCTGGAGGAGTCCATCCGCCGCGCCCGCCTCGTCCACCGCGAGCAGCGCCGCACCACCCACACCACCCAGGTCGTGCCCGGCGGCACCGTCACCGAGAAGTGGGTGCCGGTCGAGCGCGTCGGCCTGTACGCCCCCGGCGGCCGCTCGGTCTACCCCTCCTCCGTGATCATGAACGTGGTCCCGGCGCAGGAGGCGGGCGTCCCCTCGATCGCGCTGGCCTCGCCCGCGCAGGCCGAGTTCGGCGGACTGCCGCACCCCACGATCCTCGCCGCGTGCGCCCTGCTCGGCGTCGACGAGGTGTACGCGGCCGGCGGCGCCACCGCCGTCGCGATGTTCGCGTACGGCACCGAGTCCTGCCCGCCGGCCAACATGGTCACCGGGCCGGGCAACATCTGGGTGGCCGCCGCCAAGCGCTACTTCACCGGCGTCATCGGCATCGACTCCGAGGCCGGCCCCACCGAGATCGCGGTCCTCGCGGACGACACCGCCGACCCGGCGCACGTCGCCGCCGACCTGATCAGCCAGGCCGAGCACGACCCGCTCGCCGCCGCCGTGCTCGTCACCGACTCCGTCGCGCTCGCCGACGCCGTCGAGAAGGAACTGGGCCCGCAGGTCGAGGCCACCAAGCACATCGAGGACCGGATCCGCCCCGCCCTCGCGGGCCGGCAGTCCGCGATCGTCCTGGTCGACGGCATCGACGAGGGCCTGCGGGTCGTCAACGCCTACGGCGCCGAACACCTGGAGATCCAGACCGCGGACGCCGCGGCCGTCGCCGAGCGCGTCGTCAACGCGGGCGCCATCTTCATCGGCCCCTGGGCGCCGGTCTCGCTCGGCGACTACGCGGCAGGCTCCAACCACGTGCTCCCGACCGGCGGCTGCGCCTGCCACTCCTCAGGTCTGTCCGTCCAGTCCTTCCTGCGCGGCATCCACATCGTCGACTACACGCGGGACGCACTGGCCGATGTCGCGCACCACGTGGTCACGCTCGCGGAGGCGGAGGACCTGCCCGCGCACGGCGCGGCGATCAAGGCACGGTTCGGCTGGAAGGTACCTGGTCAGTGAGCTTCGGAATCGACGATCTCCCCGTCCGGGACGAACTGCGCGGCAAGAGCCCCTACGGCGCGCCCCAGCTCGACGTCCCGGTACGGCTGAACACCAACGAGAACCCCTACCCCCTGCCCGAGCCGCTGGTGGAGCGGATCGCGGAGCGGGTGCGCGAGGCGGCACGGAACCTCAACCGCTACCCCGACCGGGACGCGGTGGAACTGCGGACCCGGCTCGCCGAGTACCTGACGCGGACCTCCGGGTTCGCCGTGGACGTGACGAACGTCTGGGCGGCCAACGGCTCCAACGAGGTCATCCAGCAGCTGCTGCAGACCTTCGGCGGCCCCGGCCGCACGGCCATCGGCTTCGAGCCGTCGTACTCGATGCACGGCCTCATCGCGCGGGGCACCGGCACCGGCTGGATCTCCGGCCCCCGCCACGACGACTTCACGATCGACCTCGCGGCGGCCGAGCGGGCCATCGCCGAGCACCGGCCCGACGTCGTCTTCGTCACCACCCCCAACAACCCCACGGGCAACGCGGTCCCCCGGGAGACGGTCCTCGCCCTGTACGAGGCCGCCCAGGCGGCGAAGCCGTCCATGGTCGTCGTCGACGAGGCCTACATCGAGTTCAGCCACGGCGACTCCCTGCTGCCGCTGCTCGAAGGACGGCCGAATCTCGTCGTCTCGCGCACCATGTCCAAGGCCTTCGGCGCCGCCGGACTGCGCCTCGGCTACCTCGCCGCGCACCCGGCGGTCGTGGACGCGGTCCAGCTCGTACGGCTGCCCTACCACCTCTCCGCCGTCACCCAGGCGACCGCCCTGGCCGCCCTGGAGCACACCGACACCCTCCTCGGCTATGTCGAGCAGCTGAAGGCGGAGCGGGACCGGCTGGTCGCCGAGCTGCGCGCCATCGGCTACGACGTCACCGAGTCCGACGCCAACTTCGTGCAGTTCGGGACGTTCGACGACGCGCACAAGGTGTGGCGGGAGATCCTCGACCGGGGCGTCCTGGTCCGGGACAACGGCGTACCGGGATGGCTGCGGGTGACCGCCGGAACCCCGGCCGAGAACGACGCGTTCCTCGACGCGGTACGTGAACTACTGAGCTATGTGGGGAACCCCCCCACACCCCCGGAGGAGCAGAGCGCATGAACCGCGTTGGACGCGTGGAGCGGGTCACCAAGGAGACGTCGGTCGTCGTCGAGATAAACCTCGACGGGACCGGCCGCACCGAGATCTCCACCGGGGTCGGCTTCTACGACCACATGCTCGACCAGCTCGGCCGGCACGGACTGTTCGACCTCACCGTGAAGACCGAGGGCGACCTGCACATCGACTCCCACCACACCATCGAGGACACCGCCCTCGCGCTGGGCGCCGCCTTCAAGCAGGCCCTCGGCGACAAGGTGGGCATCTACCGCTTCGGCAACTGCACGGTCCCGCTGGACGAGTCCCTCGCCCAGGTCACCGTCGACCTCTCCGGCCGCCCCTACCTCGTGCACACCGAGCCCGAGAAGATGGCGCCGATGATCGGCGAGTACGACACCACGATGACCCGGCACATCCTGGAGTCCTTCGTCGCCCAGGCCCAGATCGCGCTGCACGTGCACGTGCCGTACGGGCGCAACGCCCACCACATCGTCGAGTGCCAGTTCAAGGCGCTGGCCCGCGCCCTGCGCTACGCCTCCGAGCGCGACCCGCGCGCGGCCGGGATCCTGCCCTCCACGAAGGGCGCGCTGTGAACAGCCTCTCGACCATCCTGATCGTCGTCGGTCTGTTCCTGGTCGGCGGGATCATCTCCTTCGTCAAGCAGCAGATGCCGAAGGGCCTCATCGTGCTGCTCTCCATCGCCGCCGCGATGTGCCTCGTCGCGGGCGTCATGAGGCTGGAGGTGTGGAATTGAGCACCGAGAACACGGGACCGGGGACCACCGCGACCACTCCCGCCAAACGCGTCGTCGTCTTCGACTACGGCTTCGGCAACGTCCGCTCCGCCGAGCGCGCCCTCGCGCGCGCGGGAGCCGACGTCGAGATAACGCGTGACTTCGACACGGCGATGAACGCGGACGGACTGCTGGTGCCCGGCGTCGGCGCGTTCGCCGCGTGCATGAAGGGGCTGAAGGAGGCGCGCGGCGACTGGATCATCGACCGCAGGCTCGCCGGCGGACGCCCGGTCATGGGCATCTGCGTCGGCATGCAGATCCTCTTCGCGCGCGGCATCGAGCACGGCGTGGAGACCGAGGGCCTCGACGAGTGGCCCGGCGCGGTCGAGCCGCTCCAGGCCGAGATCGTGCCGCACATGGGCTGGAACACCGTCGACGCCCCGGCCGGCTCGGAGCTGTTCGCCGGCCTCGACGCCGACGCCCGCTTCTACTTCGTGCACTCCTACGCCGTCCACGACTGGTCCCTGGAGACGCACAACCCGAACCTCACCGCGCCCAAGGTCACCTGGTCGACGCACGGCAAGCCCTTCGTGGCGGCCGTCGAGAACGGCGCCCTGTGGGCCACGCAGTTCCACCCCGAGAAGTCCGGCGACGCCGGAGCCCAGCTGCTGACCAACTGGATCGGAACCCTGTAGACCATGGCAAAGCTCGAACTCCTCCCCGCCGTCGACGTCCGCGACGGCCAGGCCGTCCGCCTCGTGCACGGCGAGTCCGGCACGGAGACCTCCTACGGCTCCCCGCTGGAGGCCGCCCTCTCCTGGCAGCGGGCGGGCGCCGAGTGGCTGCACCTGGTCGACCTGGACGCCGCGTTCGGCACCGGCGACAACCGTGAGCTGGTCGCCGAGGTCACCCGGGCCATGGACATCAAGGTCGAGCTGTCCGGGGGCATCCGGGACGACGCCTCCCTGGAGAAGGCCCTCGCCACCGGCTGCACCCGCGTCAACCTCGGCACCGCCGCCCTGGAGAGCCCCGAGTGGGTCGCCAAGGTCATCGCCGAGCACGGCGACAGGATCGCGGTCGGCCTGGACGTCCGCGGCACGACCCTCAAGGGCCGCGGCTGGACCCGCGACGGCGGCGACCTCTACGAGACGCTGGCGCGCCTCGACAAGGAGGGCTGCGCCCGGTACGTCGTCACCGACATCGCCAAGGACGGCACCCTCCAGGGCCCCAACCTGGAGCTGCTGCGCAACGTCTGCGCGGTCACCGACCGCCCGGTCGTGGCGTCCGGTGGCGTGTCGTCCCTCGACGACCTCCGTGCCATCGCCGAGCTGGTACCCCTCGGTGTCGAGGGCTCCATCGTCGGGAAGGCCCTGTACGCGAAGGCGTTCACCCTGGAAGAGGCCCTGGAGGCTGTGTCGTCATGACGTCCGATGCCGTGCGGCGGGTGCAGAGCGGGAGTCCCTGGGAGGAGTCCTTCGGCTCCGCGCGCGCCGTCGCGGCGGGCGACCGCGTGCTGGTGGCGGGCACCACGTCCTTCAAGGGCGACGTGCTGTACGGGGAGGGCGACCCCTACGAACAGGCCAAGGTGGCCTTCACCAGCGCGGTCGAGGCGCTCGGCGAGTTCGGGCTCGGCGCCGAGTCCGTGATCCGGACGAGGATGTACCTGGCGCACCTGCGGGACGTCGACGCGGTCGGGCGGGCCCACCGGGAACTGTTCGAGCCGGTGCGTCCCGCCGCGACCCTGCTGGTCGTGGACGGTTTCTTCGACCCGCGCATCCTCGTCGAAGTAGAAGTCGAAGCATTCAAGGGCCAGAGGCCTTCCTGAAGGAGCCGTGGATTCATGACCCTGGCGGTCCGAGTCATCCCCTGCCTGGACGTGGACAACGGCCGGGTCGTCAAGGGAGTCAACTTCCAGAACCTGCGTGACGCGGGCGACCCGGTCGAGATGGCCAAGGTGTACGACGCCGAGGGCGCCGACGAGCTGACGTTCCTCGACATCACCGCGTCCTCCGGCAACCGCGAGACCACCTACGACGTGGTGCGCCGCACCGCCGAGCAGGTCTTCATCCCGCTGACCGTCGGCGGCGGCGTCCGCACCGCCGAGGACGTCGACAAGCTGCTGCGGGCGGGCGCGGACAAGGTCGGCGTGAACACCGCGGCGATCGCCCGCCCCGACCTGATCCGCGAGATCGCCGAGCGCTTCGGCCGCCAGGTCCTGGTCCTGTCCGTGGACGCCCGGCGCACGGAGTCCGGCTCCTTCGAGGTCACCACCCACGGCGGCCGCAAGGGCACGGGCATCGACGCCGTCGAGTGGGCCCACCGGGCCGCCGAGCTGGGCGCCGGGGAGATCCTGCTCAACTCGATGGACGCGGACGGCACGAAGGACGGCTACGACCTGGAGATGATCACCGCCGTCCGCAAGCACGTCACGGTCCCCGTCATCGCCTCCGGCGGCGCGGGCAGGCTCACGGACTTCCCCCCGGCCATCGAGGCGGGCGCCGACGCCGTCCTCGCCGCCTCGGTCTTCCACTTCGGCGACCTCCGCATCGGCGAGGTCAAGAACGTGCTCCGGGAAGCGGGCCACCCGGTGCGGTGACCCCGCCGCGGTTCCACGGAGAGCTGAGCCCCGGTCACTGGGTGGCCGGGGCTCAGCTGTGGGCACGGCCGCCGGGACGGAGCCCGGTCAGATGCCCAGCTGCTTGGTCTCGTGGAGTTTGGTGATCGCTTCCTTCTCGCCGTCCAGTTCCACGTCGGCGACCTGCTGGCGGCCGTAGAGGAACAGGAGCAGCTCCGACGGCTCGCCGGTGACCGTGACGACCGGGGTCCCCCGGTGGGCCACCGCCGTACGGCCGTCCGGGCGGCGCAGGACCAGACCGGTGGGGGAGCCCCGGCCCATGAGGCGGGAGGTGCGCTCCAGCCGGGACCACAGGGCGTCCTGGAAGACATGGTCGAGTTCGCGCGGCGACCAGTCGGGCCGGGCGCGGCGGATGTCCTCGGTGTGGACGTAGAACTCGATCGTGTTGGACGCCTCGTCGATCTGCTTGAGGGAGAAGGGCGAGAAACGCGGCGGGCCGGTACGGACGAGCTGGATCAGCTCCTCGTACGGCTTCGCGGCGAACTCCGCCATCACCCGGTCCAGGCGGGAGGCGAGCTGCTTGATGAGGATGCCCCCGGCGGCGTCGGGGCGACGCTCGCGCACCACCACGTGCGCGGCCAGATCCCGGGTCGTCCAGCCCTCGCACAGGGTGGGGGCATCGGGGCCCGAAGTCTCCAACAGGTCGGCGAAGAGGAGCCGTTCACGCTTGGCATGGGTCGACATGCCGCCAGCCTACGACCGCCACCCCCGGCAGCCCAGGGCAGGCCCCGCCGACGCGCGGCCTGGCCGGTTGTTCGTACGACGATACGGTCCGGCCTGTGGACAACGGGCGGGGCCGATCGCCGCGGCGCGGCACAATGGCACGCATGACCAGCACGCCGTCCCCCAGCAGCCCCAGCGGTCCCGGAGCACCGAGCGGCCCCGGCGCTCCCAGCGCGCTGGACCCCGAGATCGCCGCGCGCCTCAAGCGCAGTGCCGACGGGCTCCTGCCCGCCATCGCCCAGCAGTACGACACCGGCGAGGTGCTCATGCTCGGCTGGATGGACGACGAGGCGCTCCACCGCACCCTCACCACCGGACGCTGCACCTACTGGTCGCGCAGCCGCCGCGAGTACTGGGTGAAGGGCGACACCTCCGGCCACTTCCAGTGGGTGAAGTCGGTCGCCCTGGACTGTGACGCCGACACGGTCCTCGTCAAGGTCGACCAGGTCGGCGCCGCCTGCCACACCGGCGCCCGCACCTGCTTCGACGAGGACGTCCTCAAGGCCGTCGAGGGCGGCGCCGATTCCGGCGTACCGCCGCTGGATCAGTAAGGTCAGCCGCCATGGACCTCGAGACGTTCCGCAAGCTGGCCTCCGACCGCCGTGTCATCCCCGTCAGCCGCAAGCTCCTCGCCGACGGCGACACCCCGGTCGCGCTCTACCGCAAGCTCGCCGCCGAGCGCACCGGCACCTTCCTCCTGGAGTCGGCGGAGAACGGCCGCTCGTGGTCCCGCTACTCCTTCGTGGGCGTCCGCAGCCACGCCACCCTCACCGCGCGGGACGGCCAGGCGCACTGGCTCGGTACCCCGCCGGTCGGCGTCCCGGTCGACGGCGACCCCCTCGCCGCCCTGCGCGCCACCATCGAGGCGCTCCACACCCCGCACCAGGAGGGCATGCCCCCCTTCACCGGCGGCATGGTCGGCTACCTCGGCTACGACATCGTGCGCCGCCTGGAGAAGATCGGGCCCGGCGAGCAGGACGACCTGCGGCTGCCCGAGCTGACCATGCTGCTGACGAGCGACCTGGCGGTCATGGACCACTGGGAGGGCTCGGTCCTGCTCATCGCCAACGCCATCAACCACAACGACCTGGACACGGGCGTCGACGAGGCCTACGCCGACGCCGTCGCCCGCCTCGACGCCATGCAGGCCGACCTCACCCGGCCCGTCGCCCAGCCCCCGGCGGTCCTCCCGCCCTCCGAGCTGCCCGAGTACACTGCCCGATGGGGCGGCCCCGACTTCCAGGCGGCCGTCGAGGACATCAAGGAGCGCATCCGCGCGGGCGAGGCCTTCCAGGTCGTCCCCTCCCAGCGCTTCGAGACCCCGTGCACGGCCAGCGCCCTCGACGTCTACCGCGTTCTCAGGGCCACCAACCCGTCCCCGTACATGTACCTGTTCCGGTTCGACGGCTTCGACGTCGTCGGCTCCTCGCCCGAGGCCCTCGTCAAGGTCGAGGACGGACAGGCCATGGTCCACCCCATCGCCGGCACCCGGCACCGGGGCGCCACCCCGCAGGAGGACCAGGCCCTCGCCGACGAACTGCTCGCCGACCCCAAGGAGCGCGCCGAGCACCTGATGCTCGTGGACCTGGGGCGCAACGACCTGGGCCGGGTCTGCGAACCGGGCTCGGTCGAGGTCGTCGACTTCATGTCGATCGAGCGGTACTCCCACGTCATGCACATCGTGTCCACCGTCACCGGCCGCGTCGCCGCCGGCCGCACCGCGTTCGACGTGCTCACCGCCTGCTTCCCCGCGGGCACCCTCTCCGGCGCCCCCAAGCCGCGCGCGATGCAGATCATCGACGAGCTGGAGCCCTCCCGCCGCGGCCTGTACGGCGGCTGCGTCGGCTATCTCGACTTCGCGGGCGACTCGGACACCGCCATCGCCATCCGCACCGCCCTGCTGCGCGACGGCACGGCGTACGTCCAGGCCGGCGCCGGCATCGTCGCCGACTCCGACCCCGTCGCGGAGGACACCGAGTGCCGCAACAAGGCGGCTGCCGTGCTGCGCGCCGTGCACACGGCGAACCGGCTCGGACAATAGGGCGCTTCTCACGTGAACCCCGGGTGACAACCCACCCGGGGTTCAGGCGATAGTGGAGTACGTGACCGCAGTACCTCACCCCCGTTCCGAGCCCGCGTTCGTCCGATCCGGCCGGCGCAGCCTCGCCCTGGCGTTGCTGAGCGGCGCGCTCGGCGCCGCCGTCGCGCTGCTCGCCACCCGCCAGCGCTGGTCGGAGGGCACGGCGTCGGTGGCCGGCGGCGCCTTCCCGCTGACAGCCAAGGGCAGCGACGTCACGGGCGTGCCCGCGGCCCTCGCCATCGTGGGCCTCGCCGCGCTCGTCGCCGTCTTCGCCGTCCGCCGCTCCGGACGCGTCCTGGTCGCCGTGCTGCTCGCCCTCTCCGGCGCGGGCACCGTCGCCGCGGCGCTGTTCGGCGCCTACGACAGCTCGGCCCTCGACGACAAGGCCGCCGAGGCCTCCGGCGACACCTCCGCCACCGTCGACGCGCTCAGCCACACCGGCTGGCCGTACGTCGCGGCGGTCGGCGGCGCCCTCATCCTGCTCGCCGGGCTGCTCGCCCTGCGGTACGGACGGCTGTGGCCCGGGATGTCCGGCCGCTACGAGCGCGACGGCACCCCCCGGCAGCGCAAGGCCAAGCCGGTGGACCCCGACCGCCCCGAGGACATGTGGAAGGCCCTGGACCGGGGCGAGGACCCCACGGGACCGGACCCGATCTAGTCAGATCCAGGGGCGGACCCCCGCTCAAGGCACTCGTGGGCGTACGGGACAATGGACGCCGAGCGTCCGGCTCACCACAGGCATCGAGCGCCACGCATCGAGCGACACGCACGAGCAGTCACTCGCACCGAGCAACTGCGCAACTGAGCAACGAGGAGCAACGTCATGGCGGGCAGCAGCCACGGCCACACCCCGGCCGCCTGGACCGGCGTCACCATCGCCTTCATCGGTTTCTGCGTCTCGGGCGCCTACATGGTGATGGCCGAACCGCTGGGATTCTGGGCGGGCATGGTCATCGTCCTGCTCGGCGGCGTCGTCGGCATGATCATGAAGTCGATGGGCCTCGGCCAGGCCAAGTCGACGCACGGCGACGACTGGTCCGGTGCCGCGAAGGCGGAGGCCAAGGCCATCAGCGGCGAGCCCGTCCCCGCCAAGGGCTGACGTTCCGCACGGGGCGGTCCGGTCCGCCTCGGGGCACCCGGCCGTCCGGTTCGTCCCGGGGGCGCCCGGCCGCCCTCACGCGCGCCTGCGGCGTCCGCCGGGCACAATGCGGTGTGTGAACGCCGAGCCCCAGCCAGTCGCGCCGCCCCCGCACGCCGTTCGGGCCGCCCCGGGCGGCGCGCTGCGACGGCTCTGGATCCCCGCCGCCGCGCTCGCGGCCGTCGGCGGGGCCTTCGCGTATGTCGCGGCCGTGGACCCGAACGAACCCGGCCACTACCCCGTCTGCCCGCTCTGGCGGTTCACCGGCCTGTACTGCCCGGGCTGCGGCGGGCTGCGCAGCGCCCACGCCTTCGCCCACGGCGACCTCGCCACCGCCGTCCAGGACAACGCGCTGGCGGTGGCCGCTTTTCTGGCCCTGGCGGCGCTGTGGACCGTATGGGTGGTCCGGGCGGCCCGCGGACGGCCGATGCGACTCGAACTCCGGCCCGCGGCCCTGTGGGCGCTCGGCGCGTCGGTGCTGGCCTTCACGGTCGTCCGGAACCTGCCGTTCGGCGCATGGCTTCACCCTTGATCGAACGGGGAAGGTCCAGGATGGGGGCACCTCCCGCCCGAGCCGAGCGAAGCTGGTTCGAGGGTGGAGGAGGGACCGCCGTCAACCGGATGCGAGAGCTGTGCCCCGGTCCGGCTACCATCGCAGTGAACCGCCAGGACCCTGTGAAGCGCCCGTCAGCCGAAAATTGACTGTCGAACGTTGTCAACGAACGCAACCGTCTGAAAGGGGGCCGCTCGCGTGAGTGTGCTCGACGAGATCATCGACGGAGTCCGTGCCGACCTTTCGGAGCGGCAGGCCCGCGTCAGCCTCGAAGAGCTCAAGGAGCGCGCGGCCAAGGCTCCTGCGGCCAAGGACGGCGCGGCCGCCCTGCGCGGCGACGGCGTCAAGGTCATCTGCGAGGTCAAGCGCTCCAGCCCTTCCAAGGGCGCGCTCGCCGCGATCGCCGACCCGGCCGGCCTCTCCGCCGACTACGAGGCGGGCGGCGCCGCGGTCATCTCCGTCCTCACCGAACAGCGCCGCTTCGGCGGCTCGCTCGCCGACCTGGAGGCCGTGCGGGCCCGCGTGGACATCCCCGTGCTGCGCAAGGACTTCATCGTCACCTCCTACCAGCTGTGGGAGGCCCGCGCGTACGGCGCCGATCTCGCCCTGCTGATCGTCGCCGCCCTCGACCAGCCCGCCCTGGAATCCCTGATCGAGCGCGCCGAGTCCATCGGGCTCACCCCGCTCGTCGAGGTGCACGACGAGGACGAGGTCGACCGGGCGGTCGACGCGGGCGCCCGGGTGATCGGCGTCAACGCGCGCAACCTCAAGACCCTCGAGGTGGACCGCTCCACCTTCGAGCGCGTCGCCCCCGAGATCCCCGACCACATCGTCAAGGTCGCCGAGTCCGGCGTCCGCGGCCCCCACGACCTCATCGCCTACGCCAACGCCGGCGCGGACGCGGTCCTCGTGGGCGAGTCGCTCGTCACCGGCAAGGACCCGAAGACCGCCGTCGCCGACCTCGTCGCCGCCGGTGAGCACCCGGCGCTGCGCCACGGCCGGAGCTGACCGAGCGCCATGACCGACCGCACCACCGCCGCCGACCGGTCCGGGCACGTCCCGGCCGGGGCTGCGGGGTGCGTACGGGCGGCCACGACGGCCTCGCCCATGGCCGGTACGACCGAGCCCGGTATCCCTCACACGGGTGAGATCGGGCCGGTAGGCTGTGCCCCGATGTTCTCGCTCACCATGACCACCAGGGACCCCTACGCCCGCCTCGCGCGCGGGTGCCGTCCCCGTGGCTGCCGGGCGCCCGCGCGCCGGGTCCACGGGCGCCGGGTCCGCTATGTCATCGGTGACGAGCCGGGCCAGGTGAACGGCATGCGATGGCCCCGGCCCGTGTCACCCGCGGTGAGCTGAGCCGATCTCCGCTCCGCACACCGGGTGACGCCTGTCCACCGGAGGACGAGTACGGCTCCGGCCGGTTCCGCGGTGCCGCACGAGCGGCCGCCCGCGGCTGCCCCGCGCCGTTCGTCCCCGGTGACGTCCCTGTATGGGCCTCTCATCGTCCGTTCGACATCGGGGCCGTTGCCCCTGTGAGGTAAGCGCATGTCCAGCGAGTTCTTCATTCCCGACCCTGAGGGTCAGGTCCCCAGCGCCGAGGGGTACTTCGGCGCGTACGGCGGCAAGTTCATCCCGGAGGCGCTGGTCGCCGCCGTGGACGAGGTCGCCGTCGAGTACGACAAGGCGAAGGCCGACCCCGAGTTCGCGCGCGAGCTCGACGACCTGCTCGTCCACTACACCGGCCGGCCGAGCGCGCTGACCGAGGTGCCCCGGTTCGCCGAGCACGCCGGTGGCGCCCGGGTGTTCCTCAAGCGCGAGGACCTCAACCACACCGGGTCCCACAAGATCAACAATGTGCTGGGGCAGGCCCTGCTCACCAAGCGCATGGGCAAGACCCGGGTCATCGCCGAGACCGGCGCGGGCCAGCACGGTGTCGCCACGGCCACGGCCTGCGCCCTCTTCGGCCTCGACTGCACCATCTACATGGGCGAGATCGACACCCAGCGCCAGGCCCTCAACGTGGCCCGTATGCGCATGCTGGGCGCCGAGGTCGTCGCCGTGAAGTCCGGTTCCCGGACCCTCAAGGACGCCATCAACGAGGCGTTCCGCGACTGGGTGGCCAACGTCGACCGCACCCACTACCTGTTCGGCACGGTCGCCGGCCCGCACCCCTTCCCCGCCATGGTCCGCGACTTCCACCGGGTCATCGGTGTCGAGGCCCGGCGCCAGCTCCTGGAGCGCGCCGGCCGGCTGCCCGACGCCGCCGTCGCCTGTGTGGGCGGCGGCTCCAACGCCATCGGCCTCTTCCACGCCTTCATCCCGGACGCCTCCGTACGGCTCATCGGCTGCGAGCCCGCGGGCCACGGCGTCGAGACCGGCGAGCACGCGGCGACCCTGACCGCCGGGGAGCCGGGCATCCTGCACGGCTCGCGGTCGTACGTCCTCCAGGACGAAGAAGGGCAGATCACCGAGCCGTACTCGATCTCGGCCGGTCTGGACTACCCGGGCATCGGCCCCGAGCACTCCTACCTCAAGGACAGCGGCCGCGGCGAGTACCGTGCGGTCACCGACGACGCGGCCATGCAGGCGCTGCGTCTGCTGTCGCGCACCGAGGGCATCATCCCGGCGATCGAGAGCGCCCACGCGCTCGCCGGTGCCCTGGAGGTCGGCAGGGAGCTGGGCAAGGACGGGCTGATCGTGGTCAACCTGTCCGGGCGCGGCGACAAGGACATGGACACCGCGGCCCGCTACTTCGGCCTCTACGACGAGGGGACCGACGCCGAGGTCGCAGCCAACGCCGCCGACACCGCCGAGATCGAGGGGGACGCCAAGTGAGCGGGAACATCCAGCTGTTGAGTGACACCCTCGCCGCCGCCAAGGCGGAGGGGCGGTCCGCGCTCATCGCCTATCTGCCGGCCGGGTTCCCGACCGTCGACGGCGGTATCGCCGCCATCAAGGCCGTCTTCGAGGGCGGCGCCGACGTCGTCGAGGTCGGTCTGCCGCACAGCGACCCGGTCCTCGACGGTCCCGTCATCCAGACCGCCGACGACATCGCGCTGCGCGGCGGCGTCAAGATCGCGGACGTGATGCGCACGGTGCGGGAGGCCTTCGAGGCCACCGGCAAGCCCGTCCTCGTCATGACGTACTGGAACCCCATCGACCGCTACGGCGTGGAACGCTTCACCGCCGAGCTGGCGGAGGCCGGCGGCGCGGGCTGCATCCTGCCCGACCTGCCCGTCCAGGAGTCGGCGCTGTGGAGGGAGCACGCCGAGAAGCACGGCCTCGGCACGGTCTTCGTGGTCGCGCCCAGCAGCAAGGACGCCCGCCTCGCCGAGATCACCGCGGCGGGCAGCGGCTTCGTCTACGCCGCCTCCCTGATGGGCGTCACGGGCACCCGGGAGTCGGTCGGCGCCCAGGCCCAGGACCTGGTGGAACGCACCCGGGCCACGGGCTCCGGCCTGCCGGTCTGCGTCGGCCTCGGCGTCTCCAACGCCGAGCAGGCCGCCGAGGTCGCCGGGTTCGCCGACGGGGTGATCGTCGGCTCCGCTTTCGTGAAGCGGATGCTGGACGCCCCGGACGAGGCGGCCGGCCTGGACGCCGTACGGGAGCTGGCCGGCGACCTCGCCAAGGGCGTGCGCCGGAGCGTGTGACGGGCGCGTCCGCCCCGGCGGACGAGGGGCGCGTGACGTTCACCCGTTTGTCGTACGGGGCCGGCGGGACGTAACGGGTCATCCGCTCACTCGAAGGGGTGGAAGTGGGACCGGGGAGGCGCGGTGCGCCTCCCCGGTTCGTTCTGCGGGATGTGAGCGAGAAGAACCGTGAGGGAAAGCGCACCGCCCGTGAGCGGCTGGCGGAGGAGCGCGAGAAGCAGAAGGCCGCCGAGAAGCGCCGTCGGGCGTGGATCGTGGGTGCCTCGGTGGTGTGTGTCCTGGGGCTGGCCGCCGTGATCGGCATCGTCGCGGCGAACGCGGGCAAGGACGACGGCGGCGACGCCTCGGGCCCGGTCGTGGCGCCCTCCGGGGCCAACGGCGAGAACAGCCTGGCGCTCCCCGTGGGGGACGCCGGCGCCAAGTCCACCCTCACCGTCTGGGAGGACTTCCGCTGCCCGGCCTGCAAGTCCTTCGAGGACGCGTACCGCTCGACGATCCACGAACTGACCGAGGCCGGTCAGCTGAAGGTGGAATACCGCCTCGTCACCCTGATCGACGGGAACATGGGCGGCAGCGGCTCCCGCAAGGCCGCCAACGCCGCCGCGTGCGCGCAGAACGCCGGCAAGTTCCCGGCGTACCACGACGTGCTCTACGAGAACCAGCCGCCCGAGACCGACGACGCCTTCTCGGGGAACAGCACGCTGATCGACCTGGCGAAGAAGGTCGACGGCCTCGACACCGCCGCGTTCCGCACCTGCGTGGAGAAGGGCACGCACGACGCCTGGGTCGCGAAGTCGAACGAGGCCTTCCAGAAGGGCGGCTACGGCGGCACCCCGAGCGTCTTCCTCAACGGCACCAACATCTACGCCGACCGGTCGATGACCCCGGCCAAGCTGAAGCAGATGGTGGAGAAGAACGCCCAGGGGTGAGACCGCGGGGGCGCCCGGGGCCACGGGAACCCCTGTGGCGTCCGGGAGTTCATGGGGTGGCGTTATGGACCCGTTGCCGGGCTGCCCGCCGTGGGCCGGGCCCGGCAGGGTAGCGTCGACCCTGCCATGGAACTTGCCTACATTCCCAGCCCGTCGCGCGGGGTGCTGTACCTCGGTCCCGTCCCGCTGCGCGGCTACGCCTTCTGCATCATCATCGGTGTCTTCGTAGCCGTCTGGCTCGGCAACAAACGCTGGGTCGCTCGGGGCGGGCGCGCCGGCACGGTCGCCGACATCGCGGTCTGGGCCGTTCCCTTCGGCCTGATCGGCGGCCGGCTCTACCACGTGATCACGGACTACGAGCTGTACTTCAGCGAGGGCCGTGACTGGGTGGACGCCTTCAAGGTGTGGGAGGGCGGCCTCGGCATTTGGGGCGCGATCGCCCTCGGCGCCGTCGGCGCGTGGATCGGCTGCCGCCGCCGTGGCATCCCGCTGCCCGCCTACGCCGACGCCGTCGCGCCGGGCATCGCTCTCGCCCAGGCGATCGGGCGGTGGGGCAACTGGTTCAACCAGGAGCTGTACGGCAGGCCGACGGATCTGCCCTGGGCCCTGGAGATCACGTCCTCCACGGACGGGCGGATGCCGGGCACCTACCACCCGACCTTCCTGTACGAGTCGCTGTGGTGCATCGGCGTCGCGGTGCTGGTCATCTGGGCCGACCGGCGGTTCCGCCTCGGGCACGGGCGGGCGTTCGCGCTGTACGTCGCCGCGTACTGCGCGGGCCGGTTCTGGATCGAGTACATGCGGGTCGACGACGCCCACCGCATTCTGGGGCTGCGGCTCAACAACTGGACCGCGCTGTTCGTGTTCGTGCTCGCCGTGATCTACATCGTGCTGTCGGCCCGGAAGCGGCCGGGGCGCGAGGAGATCGTCGAGCCGGGCGCCGGTGACGGCGACGACGACTCCACCGCCCTGAAGAAGGACGCGGACACGGAGTCCGAGAAGACCGCCGAAGCCGCAGACAAGCCGTCCGACTCCGAGAAGCCCGCGAAGACCACGGAGAAGAAGTCCGAGTCCGGGAAGCCCGCGAAGACCGTGGAAAAGCCGTCCGACTCCGGTAAGTCCGCGGACAAGGCTTCCGGGACGACCGAGGAGAAGACGGACGAGAAGGACGAGAAGGACGCGAAGGTCTCGGACGCGCCGCAGGCCGCCGAGAAGAGCTGACGCTTCGCTCGTACCGCTGTGATCCGCCGCCCCGCGACGGATGTTCCCCGCCCACCCGCCTCGCCAGGCGGGTGGGCGTTCGGCTTTCCGGATCCGGCGCCGGTCAGGTTCTCGTGGCGCGGTGGGCGAGGGTCAGGGTGCGGTGGGCCTGCGCCAGGATCGCCGGGTCGATGAAGTGACCCGTGGCGAGCGCCTGGGCACCGGGCCTCGCGGTGGCGGCCTCGACGATGTGCTCGGCGGATTCGATCTCCGCCGGGGTCGGGGCGTAGGCGCGTTCGATGACCGGGAGCTGGCGGGGGTGGATCGCGGCCCGGCCGAGGAACCCCAGGGAGCGGCCGTGCGCGCAGGAGCGGGCCAGGCCGTCGAGGTCCTTGGTGTCCGGGTGGACGGACTGCGCCGGCGAGGGCAGCCCCGCGGCGCGGGCGGCGACGATCACCCGGGAGCGGGGCCAGTCGAGCGCCCGGTCGTCGCGGACGGCGAGGTCGGCGCGGAGGTCCGCCTCACCGAGCGCGATGCCCTGGACCGACGGGTGGGCGGCGGCGATCTCGTACGCCCGTTCCACGCCGAGCGCCGATTCCAGCAGGGGGTGGAGGGGCAGCGCCCCGCCGTCGGCGGGGACGGCGCGCTCCGCGACGCGCACCACGTCGGCGGCGGCCGAGATCTTCGGCAGGCGGAGGGCGCCCAGGCCGGACAGCGGGGCCAGCGCCTTGAGGTCGTCCTCCGCGTACACGGTGTCCAGGGCGTTCACCCGGACGTGGACGGGGAGGGGCGGGGGTTCCGAGAGCAGCTCGGCGGTGGCGGACCGCGCGTACTCCTTGCGGTCGGCGGCGACCGCGTCCTCCAGGTCCACGATCACGACGTCCGCGCCGGAGGCCAGCGCCTTGACCACCACCTCGGGGCGGTCGCCGGGGACGTACAGCCAGGTCAGCGGGACGGAGGCGACGGGACGGGCGGTCACAGGGCGCCCTCCTCGCGGAGGGCCGCGATGTCCGTGCCGGTCAGACCCAGCTCGGTCAGGACCGAGTCCGTGTCCGCGCCGTGCGGGCGGCCCGCCCAGCGGATGCCGCCCGGTGTCGCGGAGAGCCGGAAGAGGACGTTCTGCATGCGCAGCGGGCCCAGCTCGGGGTCGTCGACGGTGGTGACGGTGTCGAGGGCCCGGTACTGGGGATCGGTCATCACCTCCCGCACGTCCTGGATGGGGGCGACCGCCGCCTCCGCCTTCTCGAAGGCCTGGACCACCTCCTCGCGGGTGTGGCGGGCGATCCACGCGCCGACCGCCTCGTCCAGGACGTCCGCGTGGCGGGCCCGCTCCGCACCCGAACCGAACCACGGCTCGTCGATCAGCTCCGGACGTCCGACCAGGCGCATCACCCGCTCCGCGACGGACTGGGCGGAGGTCGACACGGCCACCCAGGAACCGTCCGCCGTGCGGTAGGTGTTGCGGGGCGCGTTGTTCGCGGAGCGGTTGCCCGTGCGGGGCTGGACGTGGCCCAGCTGGTCGTACCAGAGGGGGTGGGGGCCGAGGACGGTGAGGATCGGCTCGATGATCGCCATGTCCACCGTCTGCCCCTCGCCCGTACGGTCACGCGCGGCGAGCGCGGTCATCACCGCGTACGCCGTAGCCAGGCCCGCGATCGAGTCGGCGAGGCCGAACGGCGGGAGCACCGGCGGGGCGTCCGGCTCCCCGGTGATCGCGGCGAACCCGCTCATCGCCTCGGCGAGCGTGCCGAAGCCGGGGCGGCGCGCGTACGGGCCGAACTGGCCGAAGCCGGTCACGCGGGCCAGGACCAGGCGCGGGTTGACGGCGGACAGCTCCGGCCAGCCCAGGCCCCACCGCTCCAGGGTGCCGGGGCGGAAGTTCTCGATGATCACGTCGGAGGTGGCGGCGAGCCGGAGGAGGGTGTCCCGGCCGCCCGGTGTCGAGAGGTTCAGCGTCAGGGTGCGCTTGTTGCGGCCGAGGAGCTTCCACCACAGGCCCACGCCGTCCTTCGAGGGGCCGTGGCCGCGCGACGGGTCGGGCTTCGTGGGGTGCTCGACCTTGATGACCTCCGCCCCGAAGTCGCCGAGCATCGTGGCGGCGAGAGGGCCGGCGAAGAGCGTGGCGAGGTCGAGGACGCGCAGATGGCGGAGCGGGGGGTCGTACGCCTGGGTCATGAGCGGCGGATCTCCCGGTGGGTGAGGTGGGCCAGGGCGTCGAAGCCGATGCCGTCGAAGTCGGCGACCGAGGTGGCCAGGCGGTTCTTGAGGGGCGCTGTCCACCGGTCGGGGAGCGCCCGCGGGGAACCGGCGAGGAGGCCCGCGATGCTGCCCGCCGTGGCGCCGTTGGAGTCGGTGTCCCAGCCGCCCGACACCGCTCGGCACACGGAGGCGGTGAAGTCGCCGTCCGCGTGGGTGAGGGCGGCCGTCAGCAGGGCCGTGTTGGGGAGGGCGTGGACCCAGTGGTGGTCGGCGTAGGTGGTGTGGAGTGCGTCGACGATCCGGTCGAAGTCCCGCTCCTCGGCGGCCAGTCGCAGGGCCTGGCGGATCGCTTCCGCCAGGCGGGACTGCTCGGGGACGACGGTGAGGCCGGTGCGCAGGCAGTGGTGGATGTCGTGGGCGCCGGTGGCGGCCTCGGCGATGACGGCCGCCACGAACATCGCCGCGTACACGCCGTTCGCGGTGTGGGTGAGGGTGGCGTCGCGGTGGGCCTGCTCGGCCGCGGCCGCCGGGTCGCCCGGGTGGGTCCAGCCGTGGACGTCGGC